>DATJDY010000122.1:0-2162 GCA_035497155.1 Luteimonas sp. | reverse complement strand
GGACGGTGGCGACGTACTTGTTCATTTCGACGGCTCCTGAAGGAAAGGGTGCCGTGGCAGGCGAGGCCGCCGCGACCACGACAGCCTCGCCCCGCGCGGCTCGCGCCGCGATGGCCGGAACATGAAGGAAATTTAATGTCGCGGGCGTTTAAAGCCCGCGCGCCGCCTCGGCCACGGCGCGGAACAGCGCGCGGCCCTTGTTCATCGTCTCGTCCCACTCGGCGGCGGGATCGGAGTCGTAGACGATGCCGGCGCCCGCCTGCACGTGCAGCTTGCCGTCTTCGATGACGGCGGTGCGGATCGCGATGGCGGTGTCGGCATCGCCCTGCCAGCCGATGTAGCCGATGGCGCCCGCATACACGTTGCGCTTCATCGGCTCGAGCTCGGCGATCAGTTCCAGCGCGCGGATCTTCGGCGCGCCGCTGACGGTACCGGCGGGGAACGTGGCGCGCAGCACGTCGGCATACGTGAGCCCTTCGCGCAGCGTGCCGGTGACTTCGCTGACGATGTGCATGACGTGGCTGTAACGCTCGATGCCGAAGCGCTCGCCCACTTCCACGGTACCGGGCTCGGCGATGCGGCCGACGTCGTTGCGGCCGAGGTCGATCAGCATCAGGTGCTCGGCGCGCTCCTTCGGGTCGGCGAGCAGTTCGGCCTCGAGCGCGGCGTCCTGCGCGGGCGTGGCGCCGCGCCGGCGCGTGCCGGCGATCGGGCGCACGGTGACGGTGCCGCGGCCCGCATCGTCGTATTCGAGCCGCGCGAGGATTTCCGGCGAACTGCCGACCACCTGCGTGCCGCCGATGTCGAGGAAATACATGTACGGCGACGGATTCAGCGCGCGCAGCGCGCGATAGACGTCGACGGGGCGCGCGGTGAACGGAATCGACAGCCGCTGCGACAGCACGACCTGGAACACGTCGCCGGCGGCGATGTATTCCTTGGCCTTGCCGACCGCGTCGATGAAACCCTCGCGCGTGAAGCCGGAGACGAAGTGCGCTTCGTCCACCGACTCCGACCGCAGCGTCGGCGGATAACCGGCGCCGGGCTGGCGCAGGCGGTGCACGAGTTCGTCGAGGCGCCGGTTCGCGCGCGACAGCGCCTGCGGCTCCGTCGGATCGGCGTGCACCACCAGGTACAACCGGCCCTTGAGGTTGTCGAACACCGCGACTTCGGTGCTGAGCATCAGCAGGATGTCGGGCGTGCCGAGTTCGTCCGGCTTGTCGTTGCCGGGCGCGCCTGGATCACGCAGCCGCGGCTCCAGGAATCGCACGCATTCGAACCCGAACCAGCCGACGAGGCCGCCGGTGAACGCCGGCAGGCCCTCGACGCGCGGCACCGAATGCGCGGCGCGCAGGCGTTCGACTTCCGCGAACGGATCGTCGACCTCGCGCGCTTCCAGCAACTCGCCATGTTCGGTCGCGTACAGCGTGTTGCCGGCGAATGCGTACACGCGCCTGGCCGGCAGGCCGATGATCGAATAGCGGCCGAAACGCTCGCCGCCCTCGACCGATTCGAACAGGTAGGTGTGCGGTCCGTCGGCGAGCTTCAGGTAGACGGACAGCGGCGTGTCGAGGTCGGACAGGACCTCGCGCACGACCGGGACCAGGGTGTGTCCTTGCGCGGCGAGCGCGGCGAACTGCGCGGAATCCATCGACATGTCGGCGCGATCCCGATCAGGCAGGCTTGCGGGCGGCCGCAACCGCCGACTTCATCGCCGCGATCACCGCGGCATAGTCGGGATGGCCGAAGATCGCGCTGCCGGCGACGAAGGTGTCGGCGCCCGCGGCCGCGATCTCGCCGATGTTGTCCGGCTTCACGCCGCCGTCGATCTCGAGGCGGATGGGCTTGCCGCAGCGGTCGATCATGCCGCGCACGACGCGCAGCTTCTCCAGCGTCGAGGGGATGAACGACTGCCCGCCGAAGCCGGGATTCACCGACCTCAGCAGCACGTGGTCCAGCTCCGGCAGCACCCAGTCGAGTACGTCGACCGGCGTCGCGGGATTCAGCACCAGGCCCGGGCGGCATCCGCTGGCGCGGATGAGCTGGATCGTGCGGTGCACGTGGCGGCTCGCCTCCGGGTGGAAGCTGATCTCGGTGGCGCCGGCCCTGGCGAAGTCGGGAACGATGCGGTCCACCGGCTCGACCATCAGGTGGACGTCGAT
>DATJDY010000121.1:0-5801 GCA_035497155.1 Luteimonas sp. | reverse complement strand
CGGAGGAGCTGGCGGGGCTGGAGGCTGCGGCGCTCACCGCATCCTGACATCGCCGCGACTATGGTCGCGCGACGCCCGAGGAGGAGCCGCCATGCAGGCGAAAATCATGATCCCGATGCTGTTGATCGCCATTGCAGGCTGTGCCCGTTCCGCGGACGCGCCCGGGCCCGCGGCCCCCGGAACCGCCGGCCAGGTCGTTCCCGCCGCGGCGGGGCCGGCGCGCGCATCCGCGCCCGTCGAACCTGCATCCACGCCGCAACCGCCGTCTCCCTCGCCGTCGGCGACGCCACGCACTCCAGCCGGCACGAGCGGCAACGATGGTGGCAGCGTCGCGCAAGGCATCCGCGTCGGCGAACCGTCGCCCTACGACCGCAACGGGCCGCGGAATCCGGCGCCGGGCACCGGCTGGCACGCGTTCGGCAACGAACCGTTCTGGAGCGTGCAGGCGCGCGGCGGCACGCTGGTGTTCGCGACGCCGGAGAACCAGGGCGGCGTCACGCTGCTCGGCCGTCGCGTGCCTTCGCTGGTGGGCACGGTGATCCTCGGCAGCGGCCCGCGCGGCGACTTCCATTTCGGCGTGACGCCGGGCAAGTGCAGCGACGGCATGTCGGACCGCAGCCATGCCTACACGTCGACCTTCATCTACGACGGCATCACCTACAAGGGTTGCGCCGAGCCCGTCGAAGCGCGCTGAAGACGGCGTGCTGGCGAAGGCATGCTGACGCTCGGGCTGCTGCAATGGCCGGCGATGGTCGTGACCCTGGTCGCGGCCTGGCTGGTGGCGTCGAAGAAGAAGGGGCGGCGCGAATGGGGATTCTGGTGCTTCGTCGCCAGCAACCTGCTGTGGATCGCGTGGGGCTGGCACGACCACGCGTGGGCGTTGATCGCATTGCAGGTCGGCCTGTTCGCGCTGAACCTGCGCGGCGCGAAGAACAACGAATCGGGCGCGTGAGCGCCTAGAGCGACGCGAGTTCGAAGCGGCCGGGCTCGACGCGCAGCACCGAGCCCTGCTCGTACCAGTCGCCCAGCACGATGCGCATGCCATCGGCCCCTTCGTGCACCTTCGGCCGGTGCGTGTGCCCGTGGATGATGCGGTCGACGCCGTAGCGCGCGAACGTGTCGGACACCGTGGCCGGCGTGGCGTCGGTGATGGCTTCCATCGCGCCCGTTGATTGCAGGCCGGACTGGTGCGCCTTGCTCGCCGCGCGCGCCTGTTGCGCGAACGCGATGCGCGCGGCCAGCGGCTGCGAGAGGAACTGCGACTGCCAGCGCGGATCGCGCGTCTGCGCGCGGAACGCCTGGTAGGCCGTGTCGTCGCTGCACAGCAGGTCGCCGTGCATCAGCAGCACGGGCTTCCCGTAGAGCGGCACCACCACCGGGTCGGGCAGGATCTCCATGCCGGCGCGACGCGCGTAATCCTCGCCCAGCAGGAAATCGCGGTTGCCGCGGATGAAGCGCACCGGCACGCCGGCATCGCGCAGCGCACGCAGCTTCGCCGCGACGAAGGCGCCGGCTTCCGACGGGTCATCGTCGCCTACCCAGGCCTCGAAGAGGTCGCCAAGGATGTACAGCGCATCGGCGCCGCGCGCCTCTTCGTCCACGAAACGGCCGAACAGCTCGGTGATCGCCGGCCGCGCGGGGTCCAGGTGCAGGTCGGAGACGAAGAGCGTGGCCATGCGCCATTGTATCGGCCCGCGTCGGGTAAAATTGAGGCATGTCCGAGACCCCGCCCTGCCGCACCCGCTTCGCCCCCAGCCCCACCGGCTACCTGCACATCGGCGGCGCGCGCACCGCGCTGTACTGCTGGCTGGAGGCGCGCCGACGCGGCGGCCAGTTCATCCTGCGCATCGAGGACACCGACCGCGAGCGCAGCACGCAGGCCGCGATCGACGCGATCCTGGAAGCGATGGACTGGCTTGGCCTGGACTACGACGAAGGCCCGATCTACCAGACCCATCGCCTCGATCGTTACAAGGAAGTCGCGGAGCAGCTCGTCGCATCCGGCCACGCGTACTACGCCTACGAGACGAAGGAAGAGCTCGAGGCTGTGCGCGAAAAGGCGATGGCCGCGAACGAGAAGCCGCGCTACAACGGCGCGTACCGCGATGCGAACGCGGGTTACCGCGACGATCCCAACCGGGTCATCCGCTTCCGCAACCCGCTGGAAGGGACCGTCGCCTGGGACGACAAGGTCAAGGGCCGCATCGAGATCGCCAACAGCGAGCTCGACGACCTGGTGATCTATCGCTCCGACGGTTACGCGACGTACAACTTCGCCGTCGTGGTGGACGACATCGACATGCGCATCACCGACGTGGTGCGCGGCGACGACCACGTCAACAACACCCCGCGCCAGATCAACATCTACAAGGCGCTGATCCAGATGGGCATGTCCGCCGACGTGCCCGCGTTCGCGCACCTGCCGATGATCCTCGACGAGCACGGCGCCAAGCTCAGCAAGCGCACCGGCGCGGCCGACGTGATGCAGTACCGCGACGCCGGCTACCTGCCGCACGCGCTGCTCAACTACCTGGTGCGGCTGGGCTGGTCGCACGGCGACCAGGAAATCTTCACGATCGCGGAAATGCAGTCGCTGTTCGACCTGAAGGACGTCAACGCCAAGGCCTCGCGCCTGGACCCGGTGAAGCTCGGCTGGCTCAACCAGCAGTACCTGAAGAGCGACGATCCGGCGGATGTCGCGAAGCACCTGGAATGGCATCTGCGCGCCGCAGGCGACGACCTGTCGAAGGGCCCGAAGCCCGCAGACCTGGTGGTCGCCCTGCGCGAGCGCGCGCAGACGCTGAAGGAAATGGCGGACAAGTCCGCGGTGTGGTTCCAGCCGCTCACGGAATACGATGAAGCCGCGGTCGCCAAGCACCTCAAGCCCGAGTCGCGCGCGCCGCTGGCCGATGCGCGCGCGCGCATCGCCGCGCTACCGGAATGGACCGCCGAGGCGATCGGGGAGGCGCTGAAGGCCGCCGCCGAGGCCGCCGGCCTGGGCATGGGCAAGATCGCGCAGCCGATGCGCGTGGCGATCACCGGTACCCAGGTCAGCCCGGACATCGGCCAGACCGTGTACCTGTGCGGCCGCGACGAGGCGCTGGCGCGCATCGACGCCGCGCTGGCGCGGATTTCGGGGGCATGACCCCTGGGCCTGAACGCGGCGACCCGGCGACTTGAGCCGGGCGCCCGTCGCCACCATCATCACTCCATGCGCAAGCCCGCCTGCATCGATCCCAAGCACCACGTCCATGGCGCCGACGATTTCGTCGCCGCGGTCGAGGCTGCGTGCCATGCGCGCGGCCTGCGGCTGACGCCGGTGCGCGCGCGCGTGCTCGGCCTGATCGCGGACGCAGGCCGGCCGATGAAGGCCTACGACCTGCTCGAGATGCTCAAGCCCGCGAGCGGGCACGACGACGGCATCGGCGCCGCCGCACCGCCGACGATCTATCGCGCGCTCGATTTCCTGCTCGCCAACGGCTTCATCCACAAGCTCGAGTCGGTGAACGCGTTCGTCGCCTGCCACCACCCGAACACGGCGCAGCATTCGGTGCCGTTCCTGATCTGCGATCGCTGCCATTCGGCGGTCGAACTCGAGGACCAGGCCGTGGTCGCGGCGCTCGATGAACGCGCCCGCGCGCTCGGCTTCATGCCGCAGGCGCAGACGCTGGAAGTGCACGGGCTCTGCGCCCGCTGCAGCGGCTGAGCCGCGCCGCCCGATCGTCCTGGAACCACCCTGCGGCCACCGGGGCGTGCCATAGGTCATGTTGACCGGGTGGCTGGAATTGTTATGTTATAACTTTCCGCCACTCCGAGGCTCCATGAAGCCCACTGTGATTGCGCTTGCCGCCCTGGCGGCCCTGCCTGCGTTGCCGGCGCTGGCCCAGGCCGCGCCCGGCGGCGCGCCGGTCGCCGCGTCCACCCCGTCGACCCAGGCCGTTGCCACCCAGGCGGACGGGCGCAGCGAGGAGCAGCGCATCGCTGCGCTCGAAGCCCGCATCACCGCGCTGGAAAACGAACTGCAGGCGCTGCGCGCCAGTGCAAGTACGCGGGCCGGCACGGTCGTCCGTTCGACGCCGGTGGTGACTACGGGCACCGCCTCGGCTTCGACCGACGCGAACCCCGGCGATGACCTCGAAGCGCTCGCCGCGGATTCCGGCGACACCGGTGCGCCCGCGGCGGGCACGTCCGCCGGCGCCGCCAGCGACACGGCCTCGCTCGCCGCGCCCGCGGAGGCAGGGGGCGGCGCCAGCGGCGGCGGCGCGAACGCGTTCAACCCCGCGATCAGCATCATCCTCAACGGCAGCCTCGCGCGGCACTCGCTGGATCCGGCGATGTTCGCGCGCAGCGGCTTCCCGCTGGCGGGCGAGGCCGGCCCCGGCGAGCGCGGTTTCTCGCTGGGCGAAAGCGAGCTGTCGCTCGCCGCCAACATCGACGACAAGTTCTACGGCCAACTGACGCTCTCCGTGGAAAACGAAGATGGCCAGGATCATCTGGGCGTCGAGGAAGCCTTCATCGACACGACGTCGCTGCCGAACGGGTTGTCGGTGCGCGCGGGCCGCTTCTTCTCCAACATCGGCTACCTCAACAGCCACCACGCGCACACCGACAGCTTCTTCGACCGGCCGCTCGCGTACCAGGCGTTCCTCGGCGGCCAGTACGGCGACGACGGCGTGCAGGTGCGCTGGGTTGCGCCGACGTCGATGTTCCTGGAACTCGGCGGCGAAGTGTTCCGCGGCCAGTCGTTCCCGTCGGGCGGCGCGCAGCGCGACGGCCTGGGCACGCGCACGCTGTTCGCGCACGTGGGCGGCGATGCCGGCGCGGAGAACGAATGGCTCGCCGGCGTCTCGGTGCTGAAAACGCGCACCGCCGGCGGCGAGGACGGATTCTCCGGCGATGCCACGGCCTACGTCGCCGACGCGACCTGGAAGTGGGCGCCGCAAGGCAACTTCAAGGATGGCGGCGTGACCTTCCGCAGCGAGTACCTGGTCGACGACCGCGACGGCATGTACGTCGATCCGGAAGGCGCGGGCATCGCCACGCCGTGGATCGGCAAGCGCCGCGGCGGCTATCTCGAGGGCGTGTACCGACTCAACCGCACCTGGGACATCGGCTATCGCTACGACAAGCTGTGGGCCGACGACACCGGCCCGTTCGCCAGTGCGTTCGACCCGGATCGACACAGCCTCGAGGCGACCTGGCGCAACAGCGAGTTCAGCCTGCTGCGCCTGCAGTTGAGCCACGAGCGACCGAATCCGTTCTCGACCGACACGGCCGTCGTCCTGCAATACCAGGTCAGCCTCGGCGCGCACGGCGCCCACAAGTTCTGAGGAACCACGCATGAAGCCCATCGTTGCATCCACGCTGCTGCTCGCCGCCGCGCTGGCGTCGTCGCCCGCCCACGCCGGCAAGCTCAAGGTCTTCGCCTGCGAGCCCGAGTGGGGTTCGCTGGTCACCGAGCTGGCCGGCGACAAGGTCGACCTCGACGTCGCCACCACCGCGCTGCAGGACGTGCACGTGATCGAGGCGAAGCCGAGCCTGATCGCCAAGGTGCGCAACGCCGACCTCGCGGTCTGCACCGGCGCCGAACTGGAGATCGGCTGGCTGCCGCAACTCATCCGCCAGTCGGGCAATTCGAAGATCGCGTCGGGCGCCGGGTCGTTCATGGCCGCCGCGCAGGTGAAGACGCTCGAGAAGCCGACCGCGCTCGACCGCGCCAACGGCGACGTGCATCCCGACGGCAACCCGCACATCCAGATGGATCCACGCCGCGTGCTGATCGTCGCGCGCCGGCTCGACGA
>DATJDY010000120.1:0-7941 GCA_035497155.1 Luteimonas sp. | reverse complement strand
CGTATATGAGGGAAATCGAGGTCCGTTTCCACACACTGGATCGTTTGCGTGAGTTCATTGCGGCCCTGCCCGAGGACAAGGCGCTCAGGATCGATACGAAAAAGTTCGAGACCAGCCGGGCTGCTGAAATAAAGCGCGGGCTGTTGCAAAAAGCGATTTCGGACGCGCGCTTGACTGCAGGGGCGCTTGCAGCGGGAGTCGGACGCAAGCTGGGACCGGTTCACACGATCTCGAATCAGAGCCTCAACATCCGTTACTCCGAATCAACACAGCTGGGGTCCGTCACCGTAAGCGGAGCTATCGCCCTCATGGCTCCCGGCGTCGCGGCCATGCGCGAGGGCCGCATCACCCTCGACCAGGACGTCTACATCATCTACGCGCTGGAATAGCGTGCATCGGTGCGGCGGGCAGCCGGCCAGCGGCGCCCGCCCGCCAGATTAAATTTCCTTCATGTTCCGGCCATCGCGGCGCGAGCCGCGCGGGGCGAGGCTGTCGTGGTCGCGGCGGCCTCGCCTGCCACGGCACCCTTTCCTTCAGGAGCCGTCGAAATGAACAAGTACGTCGCCACCGTCCTCGCCGCGTCGCTCGCCGTCGCCGCGACCTCGGCGTTCGCGCAGTCCGCCCCCGCCGCCGCCCCCGCCGCGCCCGCCGCGAAGGCCGCGCCGGCCAAGGCGCCGATGAAGAAGGCATGGAAGCACAAGGCCGCCGCCAAGCCGGCCGCCAAGGCCGACGCCGCGGCCAAGGACGCGTCCAAGCCCGCCGGCTGATCCGCGCGCTGATCCGATCGAGCGTCATGCGCGGCGCCCCGGGCGGATCCCGGGCGCCGCGTGCCACTGCCCCCGCCGTTCTCCCCAGGGCGGCGGGGGTATCCTTTTGCGGGTCCCTGGAGCCGGCATGCGCATCCTGCTCGTCGAAGACGACCCGCACACCGCCGCCTTCATCGCCAAGGGCCTGAAGGAGGACGGCCACGCCGTCGACCAGGCCGACAACGGCCGCGACGGCCTGTTCATGGCCGGCACCGAACGCTACGACGCCATCGTCCTCGACCGCATGCTGCCGCAGGTCGACGGCATGGCCGTGTTGCGCACGCTGCGCGGCACCGGCGACCGCACGCCGGTGCTGCTGCTCACCGCGCTGGGCGAGGTCGATCATCGCGTCGAAGGCCTGCGCGCCGGCGCCGACGACTACCTCGCCAAGCCCTTCGCCTACGCCGAGCTCAGTGCGCGCCTCGACAGCCTCGCGCGCCGCGGCGCGGGTGGCGGCGCCGAGCCGGTGCGCCTGCGCGTCGCCGACCTCGAGCTCGACCTGTTGCGCCGCGAAGCGGTGCGCGCCGGCCGCCGCATCGAACTGCAGCCGCGCGAATACCGCCTGCTCGAATACCTGATGCGCCAGGCCGACCGCGTGGTCACGCGCACGATGCTGCTCGAGGCGGTGTGGGACTACCACTTCGATCCGCAGACCAACGTGATCGACGTCCACATCAGCCGACTGCGGCAGAAGATCGACCAGGACTTCGCCACGCCGCTGCTGCACACCGTGCGCGGCGCGGGCTACCGGCTCGGCGCATGACGCCGCTGGTGCGCTCGACCAGCGCGCGGCTCGCGGTGTCGGTCGCGCTCGCGTTCCTGGTCGGGTTCGCCCTGCTCGGCGGCGGTGTCTACCTCGCGGTGTCCGCGCTGATCGCGGGCGACGCGCGCCAGGTCGTGAGCGCCGATGGTGCGGGCCTCGCCGAGCTGTACCGCGACGGCGGGGCCGGTGCGCTCGCGGACGAATTGCGCGCGCGCCTCGCGCATCCGAACGACGCGGATGCGGTGTACGCGTTGTTCGACCCCCGCGGCGCCGCGATCGTCGGCGCGCCCGCACGCCTGCCGCCGCGCCGCGACAAGCCGCGCGACGACGCGGTACGTGGCGGCAAGGCCGCGCGCGAGGTCGGCGGCGGCCGCTGGCTCGAATTCCGGATGCCGCCGGCCGACGGCGGCGGCCGCGTCGTCGCCTGGATGCAGCAGCTGCCCGACGGCAGCGTGTTGATGGCCGGCCTGAAGATGCGATCGACCGACCGCTTCCTCGCGGTCATGTTCCGCACCGCGCTCGCCGCGCTGCTGGTGGCGGCGCTGCTCGGCGCGCTGGTGGGCCTCTCCGCGGCGCGCTGGGTCTCGCGGCGCCTGCGCGGGCTCGACCACGCCGCCGGCCGCGTCGCCGCCGGCGAGCTCGGCCTGCGTGCCAGTACCGACGGGAGCGACGACGCGTTCGATCGCGTATCGCTGCGCTTCAACACCATGCTCGACCGCATCGAGGAACTGCTCGACGGCGTGCGCCATGCCACCGACCACATCGCGCACGACCTGCGCACGCCGCTCACGCGGCTGCGCAACCGCCTGGAGCTGCTGCGCGACCGCGGTCGCGGCCGCGACGGCGGCGACGACGTGCCGGCCCCCGAACTGGACGCCGCCATCGCCGAGACCGACCAGCTGTTGCAGTCCTTCTCGGCCCTGCTGCGGCTGGCGCGCATCGAGGCGCAGGCACCGGCCGACGACCAGCCGGTCGTGGACCTGGGCGCCGTCGCCCGCGACGCGCTGGAGCTGTACGTACCGATCGCCGCCGAACGCGGCATCGCCCTGCGCGACACGGTAGCGACGGCGGCGGCTTTGCCGTCGCGCTCGACGCCGATGCAGGTGCGCGGCGACGCCGACCAGCTGTTCCAGCTCGTCATCAACCTGCTCGACAATGCAGTGAAGTTCAGCGATGCCGGTGGCGAGGTCGTGCTCGGCCTGTCCGCGGACGGCGGCGACATCCGGCTCGAGGTCTCCGATCGCGGCCCCGGCATCGCACCGGCGGACCGGATGCGGGTGCAGGACCGCTTCGTGCGGCTGGAGGCGCACCGCGGCACGCCGGGCACCGGCCTCGGGCTGAGCCTGGTCCGCGCGATCGTGCTCCACCACCGCGGCGGCATCGAGCTGGCGGACAACGCGCCCGGCCTGCGGGTCGGCGTCCGCCTGCCGCGCGCCTGAGCGCAAGCCTTTCCACCGCGCCGGTTTGCCACTGCGCGCGGGCGCCGCCAGAATGCCGGTTCCCCATGCGCGGCACGGCCGCCCGGAGCCGTCGTGCTGCTGGTGATCGACAACTACGACAGTTTCACCTTCAACCTCGTGCAGTACCTGCAGGCGCTGGGCGCGGAGGTCGAGGTGGTGCGCAACGACGCGCTGTCGGTCGCGCAGGTCGCGGCGCGCGCGCCGGAGCGCATCGTGATCTCGCCGGGGCCGTGCACGCCGGACGAGGCCGGCATCTCGCTCGACGTGGTGCGCGAGCTCGGGCCCTCGATCCCGATCCTCGGCGTGTGCCTCGGCCACCAGGCGATCGGCCAGGCCTATGGCGGCAGGGTCATCCGCGCGGGGCGGATCATGCATGGCAAGACCTCGGCGATCCGGCATAGGGGCGAGGGCGTATTCGCCGGGCTGCCGGACGGCTACGAGGCCACGCGCTACCACTCGCTCGTCGTCGACAAGGCGGCGTTGCCGGAAGGCCTCGAAGTGACCGCCTGGACCGAGAACGAGGACGGCAGCCTCGAGGAGATCATGGGCCTGCGACACCGCGAGCATCCGGTGCACGGCGTGCAGTTCCATCCCGAATCGATCCTCACCGAGCACGGCCACGCGCTGCTCGGTAATTTCCTGAAGACCGGGAGCATGGCGCGATGAGCGCATCGAAGGGCGGCGCACTCAACGAAGGCGCGGCGGGCGCGGTCGCGTCGATCGACCCGCGCGAGGCGCTGCAGCGCACGATCGAGCACCGCGAGATCTTCCACGACGAGATGGTCGGCCTGATGCGCGCGATCATGCGCGGCGAGGTGCCGCCGCTGCTGGCCGCGGCGATCCTCACCGGGCTGCGGGTGAAGAAGGAGACGGTGGGCGAGATCGCGGCCGCCGCCTCGGTGCTGCGCGAATTCGCGCGGCCTGTCGAGGTCGCCGATCGCGCGCACCTGGTCGACATCGTCGGCACCGGCGGCGACGGCGCGCATACGTTCAACATCTCGACCGCCTCGATGTTCGTCGCCGCGGCGGCCGGCGCGCGCGTGGCCAAGCACGGCAACCGCAGCGTCTCGTCGAAATCGGGCGCTGCCGACGTGCTGGAGGCGCTGGGCGCCGACATCGAGCTGCAGCCGGAACAGGTCGCGCGCTGCCTCGCCGAGACCGGCATCGGTTTCATGTACGCGCCCATCCACCACCCGGCGATGAAGGCGGTGGCGGCCGTGCGGCGCGAGCTCGGCGTGCGCACGCTGTTCAACATCCTCGGGCCGCTCACGAATCCGGCGGATGCGCCGGCGACGCTGATGGGGGTGTTCCATCCCGACCTCGTCGGCATCCAGGTCCGCGTGCTGCAGGCGCTGGGCGCGGAGCGCGCGCTGGTGGTCTGGGGCCGGGACGGCATGGACGAGCTGTCGCTCGGCGCGGCCACGCTGGTCGGCGAGCTGCGCGACGGCGCGGTGCGCGAATACGACGTGCATCCCGAGGATTTCGGCATTGCGATGGCCCACACGCGCAACCTGCGCGTGGCCGATGCCGCCGAGTCGAAGGCGATGCTGCTGGCGGCGCTGGACGACACGCCCGGCCTGCCGCGCGAGATCGTGGCCTTCAATTCCGGCGCCGCGTTGTACGCGGCCGGGGTCGCCGACTCCATCGCCGATGGCATCGCGCGTGCGCGCGCCGCCATCGCCAGCGGCGCGGCGCGCGCCCGGCTGGATGCATTCGTCGCGGCGACGCGTCGATCGTCCCCCGGGGCGTTTCCGGCTTAGAATCGGCACAGCCCGCCCCCACGCCCTCACGATGGACGCGCAGGACTTCGCCAGCACCCCCGAACCGCCGTATTACGCCGTGATCTTCGCGTCGCGCCGCAATGAATGGGATCCCGTCGGCTACGCCGAGGCGTCCCAGCGCATGGTGGAACTGGCCGCGAAGCAGCCCGGCTTCCTCGGCGTGGACAGCGCGCGCGACGCGAACGGCTTCGGCATCACCGTGAGCTACTGGCGCGACGAGGCCTCGATCGCGGCCTGGAAGCGCCAGGCGGACCATGCGGCGATCCGCATCCGCGGGCGCAAGCTCTGGTATCGGCATTTCGAAGTCCGCGTCGCGAAAGTCGAGCGCGCGTACTCGGGGCCCATCGACGACATCGGCGCGGGCACGCCATGAGCACGATCCTGGACACCATCCTCCGGCGCAAGGGCGAGGAGGTCGCCGAACGACGCACGCGCGTGCCGGAGGCCGAACTCCGGGCGCGCGCTGCCGCAATGCCGCCGGCACGCGGGTTCGCCGCGGCGCTCGATGCGCGCGTGGCGGCCGGTGCCGCCGCCGTCATCGCCGAGGTGAAGAAGGCGAGCCCGTCGAAGGGCGTGATCCGCGCCGATTTCGACCCCGCCGCGATCGCGCGCAGCTACGAGGCGGGCGGCGCGGCCTGCCTGTCGGTGCTCACCGACGCCGATTTCTTCCAGGGCAGCGAGGCCTTCCTGCAGCAGGCACGCGCCGCCTGCGCGCTGCCGGTGCTGCGCAAGGACTTCACCATCGATCCGTACCAGGTGGTCGAGGCGCGCGCGATCGGCGCCGACTGCATCCTGCTGATCGTGGCCGCGCTCGACGACGCGCGCCTGCACGACCTCGCCGCGCAGGCGATGGCGCTGGGCATGGACGTGCTGGTGGAATCGCACGACGCCGCCGAACTGGAACGCGCGCTGCGCGTCCCCGCCGTCGCCGGGCGCGCGCCGCTGATGGGCGTGAACAACCGCGACCTGCGCACGTTCGAGGTCTCGCTCGATACCTCGATCCGCCTGCACGCGATGCTGCCGCCCGGGCGCCGGCTCGTCTCCGAGAGCGGCATCGCCACGCCCGCCGACGTTCACCGGCTGCGCGAGGCGGGCATCGACGCGTTCCTGGTCGGCGAAGCCTTCATGCGCGAAGCCGATCCGGGCGACGCGTTGCGCCGGCTGTTTTCGGCAAGCGCGGCAACGCCGGGCGCGGCGCCGGCATGAGCGCGTTCGCCGAGACCTCGCTGCCCTACCGGCAGCTGGTGGTCTTCGACTTCGACCACACGCTCTACGACGGCGATTCGGGTTCGCACCTCGTCTCCTGGCTGATCAAGCGCGCGTGGTGGCGACGCGCGCTGGCGCTGCTCGCCGCGCCGCTGCTGTTGCCGCTGGTGGCGTGGCTGCCTTCGCGGCGGCTGGGCATCTCCGGCTTCCTCTGGATCGCCACCGTCGGCGAAACGCGCCCCATCGAGACGCTGATCGACGCCTACGTCGCCGCCAATGCCGTGTCGATCCGCGCGCGCCTGCTGCCGAGGGCGCTTGAGGTGCTGCATCGCCATCGCGGCGCCGGCGATCGCGTGCTCGTCGCCACCGGCGCGCCGCCGGAACTGGCGCGCGCGATCCTCGACTTCGTCGCCCACCAGGACCTGCCGATCGTCGGCAGCCTCGGCGAGCGCTTCTTCGGCGGCTACGTCACCACGCAGCATTGCCATGCGCGCAACAAGATGCGGATGATCTGGGACCGCGGCTACGAGCGCATCGAGATCGCGTATTCGGACAGCGTCGCCGACCTGCCGCTGCTGCAGGCCGCGCGCAAGCCGGTGGTGGTGAACCCGAAGCCGTCGCGCGTGGCGTACTTCCGCAAGGTGTTGCCCGAAGGCACGCCGATCCTGAACTGGGGATGCGAATCGCGCGGCGGCGACCGCGCCTGACGCCGCATCCGCGGCGCGGCGCGTGGCGACGACGCCTCAGTCGCAGAGCATCTTCACGAAGCGGCGCGAATCGTCGCTGTAGCCGCAATCGCGGTAGAAGGCGTGCGCATCCACCCGGCGCGCATTGCTGGTCACTTCGATGCGATGGATGCCGTGGCGACGCGACAGCTGCTCCACCTCGCGCAACAGCAGTCGCCCGATGCCGGAACGCGCGCATTCGGGGGCGACCACCAGCGCGGTGATCCGCGCCAGCTCGCTGCCGTGGGCGAGCGAATAGAGCGTGTACAGCGCGACCAGGCCGCAGGCTTCACCGTCGAGTTCCGCCAGCAGCAGGTGCTGGCGCCGGTCGGCGATCACCACGGCGATGCGCTCGGCCGCTTCGTGGTCCTCGCAGGGATAACCGAGGTGACCGAGCAGCCGCGCGACGTCGCTCGCGTCGCCGGTGGCCGCGGGGCGGACCCGGGCGGTGGCGGCGGCGCGTGCGGCGACCGGCTCCATTCCCGGTTCAGCGCGTGCCGTACAGGACGATGGTCTTGCCGTGCGCGTGCAGCGATCCGTCGGCCTCGAGCTTCTTCAGCACGCGGCCGGCCATCTCGCGCGAGCAGCCGACCAGGCGCGACAGTTCCTGGCGCGAGATGCGCAGCTGCGTGCCCTGCGGGTGGGTCATCGCCTCCGGCTCGCGCGTGAGGTCGTGCAGGGTGCGCACGATGCGGTCGGTGACGTCGAGGAAGGCGAGGCGCCCGGCCTTGCGGCTGGTATCGAGCAGGCGCCGCGACAGCTGCGCGCCGATCGCCCACAGCAGCTTCGGCGCATCGGCCACCAGCGGGCCGGCGAAGAGCTGGTACAGCTTGTCGTAGCCGATTTCCGCCAGCTCGCAGGGCACGCGCGTGCGCAGGATCACCTCGCGGCGGTCGGATTCGATGAACAGGCCCATCTCGCCGACGAACTCGCCGGCGCCGAAATAGCCCAGCGCGAGTTCGCGGCCGTCGTCTTCCTCGGTGATGATGCTGGTCGAGCCGCTGATCACGTAATAGAGCGTGCCGGCGGGATCGCCCGGGCGGAACACTTCGGTGCGCGGCGGATAGCGGCGGCGGTGGCAATAGCCGAGGAAACGTTCGATCGCCGCGGCATCGGGCGCGAGCGGGTTGTTGCTGGCCTGGCGATGTACGCCGTGCAGGGCGGGAGACATAGGGGCCGCTCCGTGGGACGAGGGTCGTT
>DATJDY010000119.1:0-2148 GCA_035497155.1 Luteimonas sp. | reverse complement strand
GCCCGAGGCGAAGATGCCGTCCGCCAGGCCGCCCATCGAGTAGGCGCCGATGTCGCCGCTGTTGGCGATGGTGACGTTGCCGTCGTCGGTGTACGCGTAAATGCCGATGACCTGCCCGGCGGACGAGACGTCGATGTCGCCGGCGTTGTCGATGTCGATGTCGCCGCTGCCCACGGCATCGATGCCGTCGGCGTAAGCCACGATGTCGGCGGAATTGGTGACGCCGATGTGCCCGGCCCAGTCGGCGAGGATGCCGGCATTGCCCGCGGGCGGCGCGATGGTCGATGGCGCCTGGTCCCCGACGATGAGGGTCAGGTCCTCGACGCTGAAGTTGAGGGTATCGGCGAAGTCGCCATTGCAATGGATCGTGCCGCTTGCCGGCGCGGTGCAATCGCCTGCCAGCGCCGGGCCGGTGCCGGCCAGCGCCAGCATCGCCGCGGAGGCCGCGAGGGCACTGCGGACCGCACGCGTGACCGGTGCGACCTTCAATTTGCGTTGACGGGCCGCCTTCCGGACGGAGCCTTCCCGATTGATGCCGTGCATCGCATTCCCCTTGCCTTTCCCCGAGCAAGAAACCTTTATGCCTCCCGATTCCGGGGGTGTCAATCGCGCGGCCAGGCCGCTCGAGGCCCGGATCCGCCATGTATCCGTTTTCTTCCGTGGCGCAACGCATAATCGCGACCAACGGAGGGACCCATGCACGGTAGCGGAATCGAACTCGCCCTCCTCTTCCTGCTCGCGGCGGTCATCGCGGTCCCCGTGTTCAAGCGTTTCGGCCTCGGCGCGGTGCTCGGCTACCTTGCCGCCGGCGTGATGCTCGGGCCGCATGGGCTGCGCGCGGTGGCGGACGCGGACCCCGTGCTGGCCGCCAGCGAGATCGGCGTGGTGATGCTGCTGTTCGTGATCGGGCTGGAACTGTCGCCTTCGCGCCTGCGGGTGATGCGGCGGCCCGTGTTCGGCGCGGGCGGCGCGCAGGTCCTGGCAAGTGGCCTCGCCCTCGGCGGGATCGCGCTGGCCCTGGGCATCGACTGGCGTGCCGCGATCGTGGTGGGCTTCGGGCTGGCGTTCTCGTCCACCGCTGTCGGGCTGCAGCTGCTGTCGGAACGCAAGGCGCTGAACGGCGACTACGGGCGGCTGGCGTTCGCGATCCTGTTGTTCCAGGACCTGGCGGCGATCCCGCTGCTGGCGGCGATCCCGCTGCTGGGCCACGTCGGCGGCGACATCCAGTCGCCGTGGTGGGCGGCCCTGCGCGCGCTGGGCGCGATCGCGGCGCTGGTGTTCGGCGGGCGCGTGCTGCTGCGCCACGTGTTCAGGATCGTGGCGCGCACCCGCATGCCGGAGGTCTTCACCGCGACGGCGCTGCTGGTGGTGCTCGGCAGCGCGTGGTTGATGCAGCTGGCCGGGCTGAGCATGGGCCTGGGCGCGTTCCTCGCCGGCGTGCTCCTCGCCGATTCGGAATTCCGGCACGAGCTCGAGGCGCAGATCCAGCCGTTCGAAGGCCTGCTGCTCGGCCTGTTCTTCATGGCGGTGGGCATGAGCATCGACCTCGGCCGGGTCGCGTCGGAGCCGGGAACGATCGCGCTGGGCGTGCTGCTGCTGATCGCGGTGAAGTTCGCGATCCTGTTCGCCGTGGGGCTGCGGCCGGGTCGGCTCGCGCCGCGCGAAGCGCTGCTGCTGGGCAGCGTGCTGGCGCTCGGCGGCGAGTTCGCGTTCGTCGTGTTCGGCGAAGCGGAGAAGGCCGCGCTGTTCGACGGCGCGCTGCACGACCGGCTCGTGGCGATGGTCGGCGTGTCGATGGCGCTGACGCCACTGCTGCTGATCGCGATGGCGCGGCTGCTCGGCGACGCCGTGGCGCGCAAGCCGGCGCGTCCCTTCGACGACATTCCCGACACGCATCCGCAGGTCCTGGTCGCCGGCTTCGGCCGCTTCGGCCAGGTCGTCGCGCGCCTGCTGCTGGCGCAACGCATCCCGTTCGTGGCGATCGAGCACAGTCCGGAGCAAGTGGACTTCGTGCGCCGCTTCGGCAGCCAGATCTATTACGGCGATCCCGCGCAGCCGGCGCTGCTGCGCGCGGCCGGCGCCGGCGGCGTGCGCGTGTTCGTGATCGCGGTCGAGGACGTCGAGGCGAACCTGCAGGCGGTGCGCACG
>DATJDY010000118.1:0-1960 GCA_035497155.1 Luteimonas sp. | reverse complement strand
TCGAAGCCGATGGCCTCGCGGTCGGCGCCGAGCCAGTCGACGTGGTCGATGTCGACGGTGGTGATCACGGAGACGTCCGCGTCCACGAGGTTCACCGCGTCGAGGCGCCCGCCGAGGCCGACTTCGAGCACGGCGAGGTCGAGGCGCTCGCGCGCGAACAGCCACAGCGCGCACAACGTGCCGTATTCGAAATAGGTCAGCGGCGTGTCGCCGCGCGCGGCTTCCACCGCCTCGAAGCCCGCGACCAGCGCCTCGTCGCCGGCGTCGTTGCCGTCGATGCGCACGCGCTCGTTGTAGGCGACGAGGTGCGGCGAGGTATACGCGCCGGTGCGCCAGCCGGCGGCGCGCGCGATCGCTTCGATGAAGGCGACGGTAGAGCCCTTGCCGTTGGTGCCGCCGACGACGACCACGCGCTTCGCCGGTCGCGCGAGGCCCATGCGCGAAGCCACATCGCGCACGCGGTCGAGGCCCATCGCGATCGACCGCGGATGCTGGCGCTCGATCCGCTCGAGCCATTGCGGCAGGGTCATGGACATGCGCGAATTGTAGAGCCGACCCGCGGTCGCCTCATCGCGGGGGTAGCCGACCATGGGTCGGCTCTACAGTGCGCGGTGGACGGCCTCGCCGAACAGCGCCGTGTGGTGGGCGCAGTCGTTGAGGCGCACGACTTCCAGCTGGGCGGGCGACGGGCCTTCGAGCAGGTTCAGCGTCGTGGGCGCCTGGCGGAAAGTCCACAGCCGCGACAGTGGCAGCCCCAGCACCCGGCACAGCAGCACGCGGTTCACCGCGTCGTGCGCGACGACCAGCAGCGTGTCGCCCTCGCCCAGGCCGGCGGACGCGCGTTCCAGCGCGGGCCATGCGCGGTCCAGCACGTGCTGCAGCGATTCGCCGCCGGGCATCAGCACCTCGTGCGGCGTGTCGCGCCAGGCGCGGGCGCGGTCGGGATCGCGTGCGCGGATGTCGGCGGCCAGCAGGCCCTCCCATTCCCCGTGCGCGATCTCCATGAAGCCCGGATCGGTCGCGAGCATCGCCGCGCGCGCGTCGCCCAGCGCGAATTCAGCGGTGCGTCGCGCGCGGGCCAGCGGCGATGCCACGGCGCGATCGATGCGTACCTCGCGCAACCGTTCACCAAGCGCGCGTGCCTGCGCCTCGCCCGTGGCCGACAGCGCGATGTCCTCCTGGCCCTGGTAGCGGCCCTCCGCGTTCCAGGGGGTTTCGCCGTGGCGTGCGAGCAGCAGGCGCATCAGGGCGCCTCCAGCGACAGCACGCCCGCGATGCCGCGCAGCGCACCCAGCTGCGCTTCGGGCACCGGCCGGTCGACGGTGATCGCCGCGAGCGCCTCGCCGTCGCCCTTCGCGCCGAGCGAGAAATTGACGATGTTGATGCCGGCCGCGCCGAGGTGCGAACCGACGAGCCCGATGATGCCGGGGCGGTCCGCGTTGCGCATCAGCAGCAGGTGCGCGCCCGGATCGAAGTCGATCTCCACGCCATCGAGCCGAACCACGCGCGCGCCGCGATGCAGCGTGGCCTCGAGTTCGCGCGCGTTGCCCGCTTCGTCCTCGATGCGCAGGCGCAGCAGGCGGTCGAAGCCGTCGCCGTCGCCGCCCACCGTCTCGGCCACCACCAATCCGCGCGCGGCGGCTTCCTGCAGTGCATTCACCGGCGTCACGCGCGCCGAGGCGGCGCTGAGCAGCGAAGCCACCAGCAGGCGCGTGAGCGGACGCGGATCCAGCGCGTCCACGCGCCCGGCATAGGTCAGCTGCAGGCGCACCGGCGCCGGCACCATGCGCGCGGCGAGGCGCCCGAGCGCCGACATCAGCGGCATCCACGGCCCGACTTCGCGCGCGGCCTCGGCGCTGAGCGGTGGCAGGTTGACGCAGCCGGCAACCGCGCCGGTATCGAAGTAATCCAGCACTTCGCGCGCCAGGATCGTGCTGACCGCCTGCTGCGCTTCGCCCGT
>DATJDY010000117.1:0-7919 GCA_035497155.1 Luteimonas sp. | reverse complement strand
CAACGGCATGGTGTGCATCGCCGAGCAGACGGTGTCGTCGGGGCTGGCCGCGGTCGCGGTCGCATCGGCACCGCTGTGGATGGCGGTGTTCTCGGCGATCCGCGGCAACCGCCCGACGCGGATGGAGTGCATCGGCCTGGCGATCGGGTTCGCCGGCGTGGTGTGGCTCAACGCCGGCGGCAGCCTGTCCGCGTCGAAGATCGGCCTCGTCGCGCTGGTGGTGGCGACGATCGCCTGGGCGTTCGGTTCGATCTGGAGCCGCGGCCGCGACCTGCCGTCGCCGTTCATGACCGCCGCCGCGCAGATGCTGGTCGGCGGCGTGGTCATGTTCGTCGCGGGCTGGCTGGTCGGCGAGCGCTTCCACGGCATGCCCACGATGAAGGGCTGGCTGTCGGTCGCCTACCTCGCGGGCTTCGGCTCGATCGTCGCGTTCAGCGCCTACATCTGGCTGCTGCACAACGTGCGCCCGGTGCTCGCCGGCAGCTACGCCTACGTGAATCCCGCGATCGCGGTGCTGCTCGGCGCGTGGCTAGCGCATGAGCGCTTCAGCGGCAGCGAGCTCGGTGCGATGGGCGTGATCCTGCTCGGCGTGGTCGCGATCACGCTGGCGAAGGCGGCGAAGTCGAAGCCGAAGGCGCGGGCGCCACGGGCCAGCGCGAATGCCGCAACCCCCGCTTCCGGCGGGGACGCCTGAGCGTGGCCGCCGACCGTCTCGACCGCCGCGGCGTGTGGGTCGCCGTCGGCTCCTACGTGCTGTGGGGCGTGATGCCGTTGTACTGGCACGCGCTGTCGGCGGTGCCGTCGATGCAGATCATCGTCCACCGCATCGTGTGGAGCACGCTGCTCGTCTGCGGCTGGCTCGCCCTGCGCTACGGCCGCGGCTGGTTGCGCGAGACGCTCGCGCACCCGCGCGCCGCATGGATGCTCGCGCTGAGCGGCACGCTGATCGCGTTCAACTGGAGCCTCTACATCTGGGCCGTCAACGCGGGCCACGTGGTCGAAACCAGCCTGGGCTACTTCATCAACCCGTTGCTCAACGTGGTCCTCGGAGTCGTCGTGCTGCACGAGCGCCTTAACCGCGTGCAGTGGGCGTCGGTCGGCATCGCCACCGCCGGCGTGCTCTGGCTCACGTTCACCTATGGCGACTTCCCGTGGATCGCGCTGGCGCTGGCCGCGTCGTTCGGCGCCTACGGGCTCGTGCGCAAGCTCGTGGGCGTGCCACCGGTGCGCGGCCTCGGTGTCGAAAGCCTGTACCTGTTCCTGCCGGCGCTCGCAGTGCTGGCGTGGGGGGAGGCGCACGGGCAGGGCGGCTTCGTCGCGCATGGCGCCACCTCCGCGTGGGGCCTCGGCGTGTCGGCGATGCTGGTGCTGGGCGGCGCACTGACCGCGCTCCCGCTGATCGGCTTCGCCGACGCGGTGCGCCGCATCCCCTATTCGCTGGTGGGCCTGCTGCAGTACATCTCGCCGACGCTGCAGCTGCTGTGCGGCGTGCTGGTGTTGCACGAAGCCTTCGACCGCGACCGCGCGCTGGGCTTCGCGTTCATCTGGATCGCGCTGCTGCTGTACGCAGGCGACGGCCTGTGGCGTTCGCGCAGGACGGCAGCCGGTGCTGCCGTCCGCTGACGATCACGCCCCGCGCAGCGCGTCGGTCACCGGCAGGCGCGCGGCGCGCAGCGCCGGAAACAGGCCGCCGACCATGCCGATGCCCAGCGCCCACTTCAGCCCGCTCCACAACAGTTCCGGCGAGACCTTGAATTTGAAGACCACCTGGCTGAAGTTGCTGCCGAGCGTGGACACGCTGTAGCCGTTGAAGATGGCCCAGGCGATGAGGCCGCCGAGGATGCCGCCGAGCAGCGCGAGCAGCATCGTCTCCAGCATCACCGCCATCACCACCGGCGGCCCGCGGAAGCCGATCGCGCGCATCGTCGCGATTTCGCGCGCGCGGGTGGCGACCGCGGCATACATGGTGTTGAGCGCGCCGAACACCGCGCCGATCGCCATGATCACGCCGATCACGGTGCCGAGCACGTTGATGATCGTCGACAACGGCCCGGACTGCTTGGCGTAATAGTCCTTGGTCGTCTCGAGGTCGAGCTTGAGGCGCGGATCGGCGTCCATGGCCGCCTTGAGCTGCTTGAACCCGCCCTTGCCGTCGGTGCGCACCGTGATCGACTGGTAGGCCTGCCGGTCGTAGGTGGACGCCAGCGTCTGCGCGTCGCCCCACAGCTCGGAGTCGTGCGAATCGCCCGAGGCGAACTTGCCGACGACCGTCCATTGCTGGTTGCCCAGCTTGATGCTCTTGCCGACGTCGAGCCCGCGGAACTGGGCCTGCGCGCCCTGGCCGACGACCAGCTCGCGCAGGCCGGCGCCGAACTTGCGGCCTTCGATGATGCGCACGCCGTCGTGCACGGCCCAGGCTTCGTCGCCGACGCCGCGGAACTGCGCATTGACGTCGGTGCCGTCGGACTTCGACGGCAGGTTCACGACCTGCGAGAGTTCCGGCGAGAGCAGCGGCTTGCCGTCGGCGCCCTTCGCGATGCCGGGCAGGCTGGAGACCAGCGGCACCTGGTCGCGGGTGATCACCGAGTTGGTTTCCGCCTGCGAACCGCCACGCAGGATGATGGCCGTCTGCTCGTCGCCGGTGGCATCGAGCGTGGCCTTGAAGCCTTCGCCCATCGCCAGCATCGCCACCAGCACGCCGACGACGCCAGCGATGCCCACGACGATGACGCTCGAGGCGCCCCAGCGCTGCGGCAGGCTGGCGATGCCGATGCTCGCCGCCGCCAGGGCCAGGCGCCCGCTGCGGAAGAGCAGCAGCCACAGGACGAGCAGCACGGCGAGCGCAATCACGCCCGGCCACGGCAGCTTCACCCAGGCGACGAGGCCGATGGCGACGAGCAGGACAATGCCGATGTTGGCGAGCCAGCGACGCGACTTGCTGTTCCGGGGCTTGCTGTTTCGATTCTTCATGTCGGTTCCTCAGCGCCCGGCGAGCGCGTCGACGATCTTCAGGCGCTTGGCGCGCAATGCGGGCAACAGCCCGACCACGATGCCGATCAGCAGCATCAGCCCCAGTCCCACCAGCCACGTCTGCGCGGGCACCATCGGCAGCTGGATCATGCCCTGGCTCGCCGCGCTCACGCCCGGCATCAGCACCGCCGCGATGGCCAGCCCGAGCAGGCCGCCGATCACCACCAGCAGCACCGATTCCGCCATCACCAGCGCCAGCACCGTCCCGTCGCGGAAGCCGATCGTCTTCAGCACGGCCAGTTCCGGGATGCGCTCGCGCACCGCCTGCGCCATCGTGTTGCCGGTCAGCAGCAGCAGGGTGAAGAAGACCGCCGCCATGATCGCGGTGACGATCAGGCCGACGTCCGCGAACTGCTTGGCGAAGGCCTGCTGGAACGCGGACTCGGTCTGGCTCTTGGTCTCGTGGTCGGAATTGGCGGAGATCGCGTCGATCGCGCGCGCCACCCGCGAGGCCTGCGCCGGGTCCGCCAGCTGCACCGTGAACCAGCTCACCTGGCTCTTGATGTAGTCGTTGGATTCGTCGAAGTACTTCCAGTGCAACATCAGCTGGTTCTCGGCGCCGGCGTTCTTGCGGTCCTTCGCGCGGAAGATCGCGCTCACCTGCAGCGGCCAGTCGTTGCTGCCGTTGCGCGGGAAGATCGTCGCCTGAAGCGGGATGGTGTCGCCGAGCTTCCAGCCGAACTTCTTCGCCAGCGATTCGCCGACCACGGCGCCGGTGCGGTTCTCCTTGAACGCCTTCAGCTGCTCCGGCGGCACGACGAAGTCGGTGTACACGTCGAAGTAGTTGTCGGCGACCGAGAAGTTCGGGAAGAAATCCTTCGGGTCGCGGTAGATGCCGCCGAACCACATGGCGTAGGTGACCTTGCGCACGCCCGGCACCGCCTCGATCTGCGGCAGGAGCCGCGTCGGCAGCGATTGGGTGATGGACAGGCGCGAGGCGACGATCAGGCGGTTGGCGCCGTCGACGCTGTTGCCGGAGTTGAAGGCCACGCGCACCGAATCGAGCATGCCGAACAGCAGGAAGGCGGCGACCACCGACAGCAGCGTCAGCAGCGTCCGTGTCCGGCTGCGGAACAGCGAGGCGAGGATGAGCGAGAAATATTTCATGGCGGCGCGCTCAGTGCGCGACGGCGGGCGCGTCGGTCAGCTCGCCCTTGTCGAGGTGGATGGTGTGGGTGGCGTACTCGGCCGCCTTCGGGTCGTGGGTCACCATCACGATCGTCTTGCCGTGCGCGCGGTTGAGCTCCTGCAGCAGGCCCAGGATTTCCTCGGCGGAATGCCGGTCCAGGTCGCCCGTCGGCTCGTCGCAGATCAGGAAGGTCGGATCGGACACGATGGCGCGCGCGATCGCCACGCGCTGCTGCTGGCCGCCGGACAGCTCGGCGGGGCGGTGCCGGCCGCGATCCTTCAGGCCGACGAGTTCCAGCGCGATCTCGGCATTGCGCTTGCGCTGCGCCGCCGACAGCTTCGTCAGCAGCAGCGGCAGCTCGACGTTCTTCTGCGCGCTGAGCATCGGCATCAGGTTGTAGAACTGGAACACGAAGCCGACGTTGTGGCTGCGCCAGTTCGACAACTGCCCCGAGCCCATCGCGTCGATGCGCTGGCCGTCGATCTCGATTTCGCCGCCTGACGGTGAATCCAGCCCGCCGATCAGGTTCAGCAGCGTGGTCTTGCCCGAACCCGAGGGCCCCATCAGCGCGATGAAATCGCCGCGCGCGATGTCCAGGTCGATGCCGTGCAGCACCTGGATCTTCTCCGGGCCGCGCTGGTAGGTCTTGGTGAGGTTGCGGATGCGGACGAGCGTGGACATGGGTGGGCTCCGGGTTCCTTACTGTGTGGTGTCGCCATCGGCCGCGGGCACGCGGACGCGGCTGCCGTCGGCCAGGGTGGCCGGCGGGTCGAGTACGACGGTGTCGCCGGCCGACAGGCCCGACAGCACCTGGCGATCGTCGCCGAAGGTGGCGCCGAGCTTGAGCGTGCGCAGTTCCACCTGGTCCTTGTCGCCGAGCGCGAAGGCGACGTCGCCGCCGTTGCGCTGCACGATCGCGGCCGACGGAACGCGAACGCCCTGTGGCGCCTTCGCCGTCGTCGACGCGGGTGCCTGCAGGAAGCTCACGCGCACGCCCATGTCGGGGACGATGCGCGGATCCTTCTGGTCCAGGCCGACGCGCACCTTGACCGTGGCCTTGCCGCGGTCGGCGGTGGGGATGATCGCGATCACCTTGCCGGGGATGCGCCAGTCGGGATACGCGTTGAGCGTGGATTCCACGGGCATGTCCGGCTTGACGCGGCCGATGTAGGACTCGCCGACGTCGACCTCGACCTCGAGCGAATCCATGTCCACGATCGTGCCGATGCCGGTGCGGGTGAAACCGCCGCCGGCGGACAGCGGCGACACGATCTCGCCCGGCTGCGCGGCCTTGGCGATCACCACGCCCTCGAAGGGCGCGCGCACGATGGTGTTGTCCACGCCGTTGCCGGCGATGCGCAGCTGGTCGCTGGCGACCTGGGCGTTGTGTTGCGCGGTAGCGAGTTGCGCGCGAAGCGAGTCGCGCTGGGCGATGGCCTGGTCGTACTGCGACCTGGAGACGAGCTGCTGCTTCACCAGCGTGCCCAGGCGCGCGGCGTCCGCATCGGCCTGGCGCAGTTGCGCCTGCACGCTGCCGGCCTGGCTGCGCGCGGCCGCGAGCTGCGCCGTGGCGAGGTCGCGCTGCGCGTCGGCGTCGACGGGATCGAGCGTCGCCATGATGTCGCCAGCTTCGACGTGCTGGCCTTCCTCGATGCGGATGTCCCGCACCTTGCCGGTGATCTTCGACGACACCGTCGCCATGCGCCGCGCGACGACGTAGCCGGTCGCGTCGAGCACGGAGCTGGCGTCCGCGCCGCCGCTGGAGAAGGCGACGACCGCGGCGGTCTGCACGTCCACCGGCTTCGCGCGCCCGAACAGCCACCAGCCGCCCAGCACGAGCAGCGCGACCACGGCGACCGCGATGGCGATGCCGATCCACAGGCCGCGGCGCGGCGGCGGCGCCTGGCGCGCGTTGCGGTCGATGCGGAGTTCCTTGAGCAGTTCGGCGTTCGAATTCATGCGTGGATCCGGGGAAGGGAGTCGGGCGCCAGTACGGCGGCACCCAGTGTGACGGCGTCGCCGCGACGCCGCCACCGCGATGCCAACCCGGGCCCCTGGCGCGTCCGCGCATCCCGGGGTGGCATCGCGAGGCAAGCCTACGCAGCCGGGCGCGCCGGGTCATGTGATGCCTGTCATCCGGATGGGGTGACGGCCGCGACTGGGCCGCGCCCGGCGGGGGCTGCATCGTGGCCGCACATTCGCGAGGAGGCGACGATGGACGGAAGGACGAATGCCGGCGGCCGGGCCCAGGGCCCCGTGCTTGCCAGCCTGCGCGGCGCGCGCAAGCGCTACGGTGCCCTCGAGGCGCTGGCCGGCGTGGACCTGGATCTGCGCGGCGCCGAGCTGCTCGCGCTGCTCGGCCCGAACGGCGCCGGCAAGACCACGGCGATCGCGCTGCTGCTCGGCCTGCTGCGCGCCGACGCCGGTGCGGTCGAACTGTTCGGCGCCGATCCGCAGGAGATCGCGGCGCGCCGCAACATCGGCGTCATGCTGCAGGACGCGTCGCTGCCGCCGACGCTGAAAGTCGGCGAGTTGCTGCGCCTGACCGCGAGCTACTACCCCGATCCGCGCAGCGTCGCCGAAAGCGCGGAGCTCGCAGGCGTGTCCGACCTGCTGTCGCGTCCCTACGCGAAACTCTCCGGCGGCCAGCAGCGCCGCGTGCAGTTCGCGCTTGCGCTGTGCGGCCGCCCGCGCCTGCTGTTCCTCGATGAACCGACAGTCGGCATGGACATCCAGGCCCGGCAGAAGTTGTGGTCCGCCATCCGCATGCTCGTCGCCGAGGGCTGCGGCGTCGTCCTGACCACGCATTACCTGGAGGAAGCCGAAGCGCTGGCCGACCGCGTCTGCGTGCTTGCGCACGGCCGCATCATCAGCGAGGGCAGCGTGGATGCGCTGCGCGCGCGCGTCGCGGTGAAGCAGGTGCGCTGCAGCACCGGCCTGCGCGCCGACGAGGTCGCCGCATGGCCGGAAGTGGTGGAGGCGCGCGCCGAGGGCGACCGCTTGTGGATGTCGACCATGCGCGCCGAAGCGCTGCTGCGCCGCCTGCTCGCCGCGGACGCGACGCTCGCCGACCTCGAGGTCCGCGCCGCGGGCCTGGCCGAGGCCTTCACCGAACTCACCGACGCGGCCGAAGAAGCCGCCCACCAGCGCGAGGCCGCCTGATGAACGCGATCGTCGATTCCACGCATGCCGGGTCGATGCCCGCCGCCGTCGCGATGCCGCGCGGCCGCGTGTTCGGCGCGTACCTGCAGGAAGCGCGCTGCGAAGTGCTGCGCTACCTGCGCAACCCCGGCTTCCTGCTGCCGATCATCCTGTTCCCGACCGTGTTCTACGTGATGTTCGGGCTGCTGATGAACCACGGCAACGGCGAGGCCGCGCGTTACATGCTCGCCAGCTACAGCACCTTCGGGGTGATGGCGCCGGGCCTGTTCGGCTTCGGCGTGTCGCTGGCGCTGGAGCGCGACAGCGGCCTGCTCACGCTCAAGCGCGCGTTGCCGATGCCGCCGGGCGCCTACCTGCTCGGCAAGATGCTGATGGCGGTGTGCGTGGCCGCGGTCGTCGGCACGTTGCTGCTGGGGCTCGCGCTCGGCATGGCGCACGCGCCGCTGGCGGCGTCGCAGGTAGCGACGCTGCTGCTCGTGGATGCGCTCGGGGTGCTGCCGTTCTGCGCGCTCGGCCTCTTCGTGGGCACGTTGCTGAAAGGCCAGGGCGCGCCGGGCCTGCTCAACATGATCTACCTGCCGATGTCCTTCCTGTCGGG
>DATJDY010000116.1:0-8342 GCA_035497155.1 Luteimonas sp. | reverse complement strand
CCGAGCCGCCGCGTCACCGCCGGCCGCGCGATGCGGAAATAGAAGACCTGGCCGATCGCCGCGAAGACCGCGAGCTTCGTCTCCGGCGCCTCCGGCTCCTGCAGCGCCGGCAGCTCGATCTCGCCGAGGCCGGCGAGCGGGCCTGAATTCATCCAGCGCAGGTCGTTGGCGATCTTCATCAGCGCGACCGCGAGCGCGTTGAGCTGCCCCGACAGTTCCACCGAGTCGTCCTGCGACGCGATGCCCTCGAACTTGTCGGCGGCCGATTCGAACGGCGTGCCGGCGAGCGCGGACAGCGCCTCCGCCATCGCCTTGCCGAAGCGCGGATCCGCGTTGATGCCGGTGCCGATCGCGGTGCCGCCGATCGGCAGGCGCCGCATGCGCCTGGCCGCGTCGCCGAAGCGCAGCTCCGCCGACGCAAGCTGCGCCGCCCAGGCGCCGAATTCCTGCCCGAAGGTCAGCGGCATCGCGTCCATCAGGTGCGTGCGCCCGGTCTTGGTCTGGCCGCGCAGCGACTTCGCCTTGCGCTCGATGGCCTTGCGCAGGTGCCGCAGCGCGGGCAGCAGGTCCTCGTGGACCGCGAGTTGCGCCGACACGCGGATCGCCGTGGGCACGACGTCGTTCGAACTCTGGCCGAGGTTGACGTCGTCGTTCGGATGGACCGCGGGCCTGCCCTTCGCCGCGGCGCCTTTCGCCGCGGGACTCCCGGCGAGCGCGCGCGATGCGAGCGTCGCGACCACCTCGTTCGCGTTCATGTTGCTCGACGTGCCGGACCCGGTCTGGAATACGTCGATCGGGAAATGCGCGTCATGCTCGCCCGCGGCCACTTCCAGCGCCGCCTTGCGGATCGCCGCGGATTTCGCCTTCGGCAGCAGGCCGAGGCCGGCGTTGACTTCGGCCGCCGCCGCCTTGACCAGCCCGAGCGCGCGGATGAAGCCGCGCGGCATCGGCCGGCCCGACACCGGGAAATTCTGTACCGCGCGCTGGGTCTGCGCGCCCCATAGCGCGTCCGCGGGGACTTGCAGTTCGCCCATGCTGTCGTGCTCGATGCGGTAGTGCTCGACGGGGAGCCCGCCGGTGCGCCTGGCCATCCGCTGCCTCCATGGGTGCCTGAGGGGAGGATAGCGCCGCCAGCGTTTGGAATTGCAGCGCCTTAGAATGGCAGCCCCGCCCCGACCCGGCCGCGCCATGCCTGAAGCCCAGCTGCTCGCCCTGTCCCCGCTCGATGGCCGCTATGCCGCCAAGGTCGACGCGCTGCGGCCCGTGTTCTCGGAATACGGCCTGGTGCGCGCCCGCGTCCGCGTCGAGGTGGAATGGTTGCTGGCGCTCGCAGCCGAATCCGGCATCGTCGAACTCCCCGCGTTCGCGCCCGGTGCGATCGCGCGCCTGCGCGCGCTCGCCGACGGCTTCACGGTCGCCGACGCAGCGCGGGTGAAGGAGATCGAGCGGACGACCAACCACGACGTCAAGGCGGTCGAGTATTTCATCAAGGAACGGCTGCAGGGCGACGCCGCGCTGGGACCATCGCTCGAGTTCGTGCACTTCGCCTGCACCAGCGAGGACATCAACAACCTGTCCTACGCGTTGATGCTGGCCGAGGGCCGCGACCGGATCATGATGCCGAAGCTCGACGAACTGGTCGCCGGGCTGCGAGTGATGGCCCACGAGCATGCCGCGCTGCCGATGCTTGCGCGCACGCACGGCCAGACCGCGTCGCCGACCACCGTCGGCAAGGAACTGGCGAACGTGGTCGCGCGCCTCGAGCGCCAGCGCGCCGTCCTCGCCGCGCTGCCGATGCCGGGCAAGATCAACGGTGCCGTCGGCAACTACAACGCGCACGTCGCCGCCTATCCCGACGTCGACTGGCCCGCGTTCTCGCGCCGCTTCGTGGAATCGCTCGGCCTGTCCTGGCAGCCGTACACGACGCAGATCGAGCCGCACGACGGCATCGCCGAGCTCTGCGACGCGATGAAGCGCGTCGACACCATCTGCATCGACCTGTGCCGCGACGCCTGGGGCTACATCTCGCTCGGCTATTTCAGGCAGGCGGTGAAGGCCGGCGAAGTCGGCTCCTCGACCATGCCGCACAAGGTCAACCCGATCGACTTCGAGAACGCCGAAGGCAATTTCGGCCTCGCCAACGCACTGTTCGAGCACTTCGCCGCCAAATTGCCGGTGAGCCGCTGGCAGCGCGACCTCACCGACTCCACGGTGTTGCGCGCGCTGGGCACCGCGTTCGGCCACGCGCTCGTCGGCTTCGACGCGCTGCTGCGCGGGCTCGGCAAGCTGTCGGTGAATCCCGAGCGCCTCGCCGCCGACCTCGACGCCGCGTGGGAAGTGCTCGCCGAAGCCGTGCAGACGGTGATGCGCCGCCACGGCCTGCCGAACCCCTACGAGCAGCTGAAGGCGCTCACCCGCGGCCAGGGCATCGACGCCACCTCGATGCGCGCCTTCATCGAGGGCCTGGACCTTCCCGCCGACGCGAAGCAGCGGCTGCTCGACATGACGCCCGCGACCTATACGGGTCTCGCCGCGCGCCTGGCGCGGGAGTCCTGAGATGCGTGCCGGCAGCCGCGCCATCGGCGTTGCGACGCTCGCCGCGATGCTGGCCGGCTGCGCGGCCACCCGCCAGCCCACCGACGCCGTCCCCGCCACCGATGCGACAGCGCATCCGATCGCCCAGCCACACGCCGGCACGGCGCCGCCCGCACCCTGCCGCGACGAAACCGACTGGAACGAGGCCACCGGACCGCGCCACGTCTTCGGCAACACCTGGTACATCGGCAGCTGCGGCGTTTCGGCACTGCTCGTGGCGACGCCGGCGGGGCACGTGGTCGTCGACGCCGGCACCGCGGAATACGCGCCGCGCATCCTCGCCAACCTGCGCGCCCTGGGCGTGGATCCGCACGAAGTGCGCCGCCTGCTCAGCAGCCACGAACACCTCGACCACGTCGGTGGCATGGCGGCCTTGCAGGCGGCCACGGGCGCGCCGCTGCTCGCGCGCACCGCCGCCGTGCCCGCGTTGCGACTGGGCCGCGGCGACCGCAGCGATCCCCAGTTCGACGCGATTCCCGGCTTCGCGCCCGTTGCGAACGTCGTTGCGCTCGCCGACTCCGGCAGCTTCGTGCTCGGCGGCACGCGGTTCACCGCGCACGCCCAGCCAGGCCACACGCCCGGCGCGACCACCTGGACCTGGGACAGCTGCGAGAACGATCGCTGCCTGCACGTCGTCTACGCCGACAGCGTGAGCGCCATCGCCGACGACACCTACCGCTATTCCGCGCACCCCGAAGATCTCGCCGCCTTCAGGGGCGGCCTGGACGCGCTCGCCGCGTTGCCCTGCGACATCCTGCTGACACCGCATCCGGGCGCGAGCGGGCTCTGGCCGCGCCTGCGCGGCGAGGCCCCGATGACGGACGAAGGCGCGTGCCGCGACTATGCCGCCGCCGGACGGCGCGGCCTCGAGGACCGCCTGGCTCGCGAACGCGGGGGCGCGTCTCCGTGAGCCGGCGTCCACCCGCGCGCAAGGCGCTTCCCCTCGAAGTGGACGCCGCGAGCGGCGCTCCGCCGCTCGGCATGGCGCCGCAGGCATTCCTGCGCGACTACTGGCAGAAGCGGCCGCTGCTCATCCGCAATGCCTTCCCCGGCTTCGAATCGCCGATCAGCCCCGAGGACCTCGCCGGCCTTGCGTGCGAGGAACTCGCGCTGTCGCGCATCGTCGCGCACGACCGTTCGCGCGACGCCTGGCAGCTTCGCACCGGGCCGTTCCCCGAGGAACTGTTCCCCTCGCTGCCGCACCACGACTGGACGCTGCTGGTGCAGGACGTCGACAAGTGGGACGCCGATGTCGCCGCGCTGCTGCCGGCATTCGCGTTCCTGCCGCGCTGGCGCATCGACGACATCATGGTCTCGTTCGCCGCGCCCGGTGGATCCGTCGGCGCGCACGTCGACCAGTACGACGTGTTCCTGCTGCAGGCGCAGGGCCATCGCCGCTGGCAGATCGATGCTTCGCCGAATCCGCCACTGGCTTTCCGCGACGACGTCGACCTGAAGCTGCTGTGCGAATTCACGCCGACGCACGACTGGGTGCTCGGCCCCGGGGACATGCTTTACCTGCCGCCCGGCGTGCCGCACCACGGCGTCGCCGAGGATGCCTGCCTCACGTTCTCCGTCGGCATGCGCGCCCCGTCGTCCGCGGAACTGCTCGGCGACTTCGTCGACACGCTCGCCGCCGACGCCGACGATGCCGTGCGCTACGCCGACCCGGACCTCGTCCCGCCGGAGGATCCGAACGAGATCGACGACGCCGCGATGCAGCGCGCGCTCGCCGCGCTGAATGCATTGCGCATGAACGATCCCGACCGCCTCGGCGACTGGTTCGGCCGTTTCATCACCACCTACCGCAGCGCCGGCGCGGTCGCGGCCGACGCGGCGCCGCATCCGCGCATCGAAATCGAATGGCAGCTCGAACACGGTGCCGGCTGGTCGCGACATCCGTTGAGCCGCATGGCCTGGCGCCGCCAGGGACGCAACGCGCGCCTCTACGCCAATGGCGAGGCCTTCGCGCTGCCGGTCGCCGACGCGCGCCGCCTGGCCGCCGCGGCGACGCTGGATGGCGCCGCCTATGCCGCGCTCTCGCAGGCAGGCCGCGATGTCGCATTCGCCTTGTACGAGGCGGGCCATTACCGCCAGGACGACGAGGAAGAATGAGCGCCCCGGACGACCTCGCCGGTTTCGCCGCCACCGATGCGCACGGCAGCGCCGGTGCACCGCCGTTCCGGGTGCAGGCCGTCGAATACCCGCTGGCGATGGCGGAACTGCACGCGATCCGCGAAGCCGTGTTCGTGCATGAACAGCACGTCCCCGCCGCCCTGGAACGCGATGCGCTGGATCCCGCCTGCGCGCACGTCGTGGCCCGCACCCTCGCCGGCGAGGCGATCGGCACCGGTCGCCTGGTGCCGCCCGTCGGCGACGAACCGGCGCGCATCGGCCGCATGGCGGTGCTCGCGCCGTGGCGCCGCCACGGCGTCGGCGCGGCAATGCTGTCGGCGCTGCTGCGCCTGGCACGCGAACGCGGCTGGTACGAGGTGGCCCTGCACGCGCAGGCCGGCGCGATCGATTTCTACGTGCAGCACGGCTTCGTCCCGCGCGGACCGCGCTTCCGGGAAGCGGGCATCGAGCACCAGTCGATGCACCGCATCCTTGCCGGGGCATCGCAGGTGGCCCGCATCGCCGACGCCGTCGCCGCGTGCAATGCGATCGTGCTCGGAGCGCGGCGCGCGATCTGCATCCGGGGGCAGGAACTCGACCCCGGCCTGTTCGACGCCGCGCCGGTGCTCGAGGCCTTGCGCCGCTTCGCCACCGCCGGCACCGGCGGCCAGGTGCGGATCCTGCTGCAGGATGCGGTGGCGCCGCAGCGCGCCCAGGCCCCGCTGGTGGCGCTCGCGCAGCGACTGCCCAGCACCTTCGCCTTCCGCGAGGCTTCGGATCCGGTGGACCGCGAGTACGCCTCCGCTTTCGTCGCCAACGATGCCGGTGGCTACTACTTCCGCGGCCTCGCCTCGCGCCTGGAAGGCGAAACCGACCTCGCCGCACCGGGCCGGGCCCGGCAGCTGCGCGGCGAATTCGACCGCGCCTGGGAGCGTTCGCGCCCGATCGCCGAGTACCGCGCGCTCGGCATCTGACCAATTTGCTCGAACCAGGCGGTGGTGCAGTGCGGCAAGCGCTCCGGCTATAATTGCCGGACTTGCGTGCTGGTCTCCCGGCGGCGATCCAAACCCCGGAAAATCAGGCGCTTGCAGGTTGCAAGGCCCGCCCCCTTACCGAGCTTGCCGATCCCGAGTGGACAGTCTCCTGAAGCAGTTTGCCCAGTCCTCCCAGCTAGGCGCCAATGCGGCCTGGATCGAGGACCTGTACGAGCAGTACCTGGCCGCCCCCGACAGCGTCGGGCCGAAGTGGAAGGCCTATTTCGATGCGTTCAAGGGCCGCGAGGCCGGCGACGTGCCGCATTCGGCGGTCATGCGCGAAGTCGCGCAGGCCGGCCGGCAGGCGGCCGCGGGCATCGCGCAGGCGGGCATGGGACAGGCGGGCGCCACGGGCACCGGCGACGATCGTGATCGTGCCGTGGGCAAGCTGGTCACCGCCTATCGCTCGCGCGGCCACCTCGGGGCCAACCTCGATCCGCTGGGCCTGGCCGTCCGTCCTGATGCGCCGGACCTGACGCTCGGCTTCCATCGCCTCTCCGAAGCCGACCAGGGCACCGAATTCTTCACCGGCGGCGTCGCCGGCCGCGAGCGGATGAAGCTCGGCGACCTGCTCGCCCTGCTGAAGGCGACGTACACCGGCAGCATCGGCACCGAGTTCATGCACATCACCGACGCCGAACAGCGCCGCTGGATGTACGAGAAGCTCGAATCCGCCGCCGGCAACTACGGCCAGTCGAAGGAAGCGAAGCTGCGGATCCTCGAGCGCCTCACCGCCGCCGAGGGCCTGGAGCGCTACCTGCACACCAAGTACGTCGGCCAGAAGCGCTTCTCGCTGGAAGGCGGCGACAGCCTGGTCCCGCTGCTCGACGTGATGCTGCAAAGCGCGGGTGCCGACGGCGCGAAGGATGCCGTGATCGGCATGGCCCACCGCGGCCGCCTCAACGTGCTGGTCAACACGCTCGGCAAGCCGCCGCGCAAGCTGTTCGACGAGTTCGAGGGCAAGTTCGACCATCCGGAACACGCCGACCGCGCGCACACCGGCGACGTGAAGTACCACATGGGCTTCAGCGCCGACATCGCCACGCCGGGCGGCCCCCTGCACCTGGCGCTCGCGTTCAACCCGTCGCACCTCGAGATCGTCGACCCGGTGGTCGCAGGCAGCGTGCGCTCGCGCCAGCAGCGCCGCGGCGACCGCGAGCGCAAGCAGGTGCTGCCGGTGCTGATCCACGGCGACGCCGCGTTCGCGGGCCAGGGCGTGGTGATGGAACTGTTCCAGATGTCGCAGGCGCGCGGCTTCGCCGTCGGCGGCACGATCCACGTCGTGATCAACAACCAGGTCGGCTTCACCACGAGCGCCGCGGAAGACGCGCGTTCGACGCTGTACTGCACGGATGTCGCCAAGATGGTCGGCGCGCCGGTGCTGCACGTGAACGGCGACGACCCCGAAGCGGTGGCGTTCTGCGCGCAGCTTGCGTTCGATTTCCGCCAGCGTTTCGCCAAGGACGTGGTCATCGACCTCGTCTGCTATCGCCGCCACGGCCACAACGAGGCGGACGAGCCGGCGGCGACGCAGCCGGTGATGTACAAGGTGATCCGCGCGCACAAGACCACGCGCGAGCTTTACGCCGACCGCCTGGTCGCCGAGGGCACGCTCGATGCCGCCGCGGCGAAGGCGCTGGTGGACGGCTACCGCGACAAGCTCGACGCGGGCGAAGTCACCACCGACGTCGTGGACAACGGCGGCGACGGCCTGGCCGTCGACTGGTCGAAGTTCATGACCGGCAAGCTCTCCGATTCCGTGGACACCCGGGTCCCGCGCAGGGAACTCGACCGGCTCGCGAAGGCGATCAACACCGTGCCCGCGGACGTGACCCTGCACCCGCGCGTCGCCAAGATCTACGACGACCGCCGCAAGATGGTCGCCGGGGAACTGCCGGGCGACTGGGGCTTCGCCGAGAACCTCGCCTACGCGACGCTGGTGGCCGAGGGCTACAAGCTGCGCCTCGTCGGGCAGGATTCCGGCCGCGGCACCTTCTTCCATCGCCACGCGATCCTGCACGACCAGGCGACCTACGCGTATTACGTGCCGCTGCGCGAGCTGGTGAAGGACACGCCGTCCCGGAGCCCGGAAGACGTCACCATCATCGACTCGCTGCTCAGCGAGGAGGCGGTGATGGCCTTCGAGTACGGCTACGCCACCGCCGACCCGATGACGCTCGACATCTGGGAAGCGCAGTTCGGCGACTTCGCCAACGGCGCGCAGGTCGTCATCGACCAGTTCCTGTCGTCGGGCGAGGCGAAGTGGAACCGCCTGTGCGGCCTGGCGCTGTTCCTGCCCCACGGCTACGAGGGCCAGGGCCCGGAGCACAGTTCCGCGCGCCTGGAACGTTTCCTGCAGCTGTGCGCGCTCGACAACATGATCGTGTGCGTGCCGACCACGCCGGCGCAGGACTTCCACATGATCCGCCGGCAGATGCGCATGGCCACGCGCAAGCCCCTGGTGGTGATGACGCCGAAGTCGCTGCTGCGCCACAAGCTGGCGGTCTCGACGCTCGACGAACTGTCGAAGGGCGGCTTCCAGGAACTGATCCCGGATTCCACCGCCACCGCGAAGAAGGTCCGCCGCGTCGTGCTGTG
>DATJDY010000115.1:0-1848 GCA_035497155.1 Luteimonas sp. | reverse complement strand
GGCGCGTTCTTCGCCGGCATGCTGCTGAACGAGTCGGAGTTCAGCCACCAGGCGGCGCAGGACTCGCTGCCGATGCGCGACGCGTTCGCGGTGCTGTTCTTCGTGTCGGTCGGGATGCTGTTCGACCCGAACATCCTCGTCCAGCATCCATGGCAGGTGCTCGCGACCGTGCTGATCATCCTGTTCGGCAAGTCGGTGGCCGCCTACGCGATCGTGCGCGCGTTCGGGCATCCCAACTCGACCGCGCTGACGATTTCGACCAGCCTGGCGCAGATCGGGGAATTCGCCTTCATCATCGCCGGCCTCGGCCTCACGCTCGGCATCCTGCCCAAGGACGGGCACAGCCTGGTGCTGGCGGGCGCCCTCATCTCGATCATGCTCAACCCGATCCTGTTCATGGCGCTGGACCGCTGGCAGGCGCGCGAGGACGCGCGCGTGCTGCGGGACGCACCGCCCGAACCGGCCGTGGTGCCCATGGACATCGAAGGCCACGCGATCATCGTCGGCTACGGGCGCGTCGGCGGCCAGCTCGCGCACCTCCTGCATGAACGCGGAGTGCCGCTGGTGGTGATCGAGGACGACGCCGACCTGGTCGGGCGGGCGCGCGCCGACGGGCTGCCGACGATCCGCGGCAACGCGGCCAATCCGCGCGTGATGCTCGAGGCGGCGCCGGAACGCGCGAAGCTGGCGGTGTTCGCGATCCCGCAGGCACTGGAGGCCGGCGAAACCATCGCCCGGCTGAAGGCGCTCAATCCGGCGATCACCGTGCTGGCGCGTGCGCACAGCGAGGGCCAGGTGCGGCATCTGCTGCAGCACGGCGCCGACGCCGCGGTGCTGGCGGAACGCGAGCTCGCCTATTCGCTCGCCGAGATGGTGATGGCGACGCCGCCTTACCGGCCGGCGCGCAAATGACGCAAGGGGGCATCCGATGCAATTCCAGGACCGCTACGATTTCCTGAAGACCAGCATCTCGCGCTACGACGGTTACTACCAGCTGGCCGCGGTGAAGGCGTCGCTGCTGCTGACCAGCAATGCCGTGCTGCTCGCGCCCGCGCTGGGCGAACGCGGACGCTTCCAGGAGCTCGTCGACGGCGGCGGCGCCGGCCGGGTCCTGATCGTCGCCGCGATGCTGCTTGCGCTGACCTCGATCGCATTCGCCGCCTGGGTGTTGGCCTCCACCCTCACCCGCCGCGACGCGATCGGCTACCACTCGCTGATGTTCACCGAAAGCGTCGCCGACACCAGCGCGGAAGAACACGAGCGCGGCATCCGCCGGATGAGCGAGAGCAAGGTCATCGACGACCTGTCGCACCTGGCGCACCTGCTGGCCGCTGGCGTGGCGCCGAAGTTCCGGCACGTCAACCACTCGCTGGCGGCGCTGGTGTCGGCGATCGCGCTGGCCTGCGCGGCGACGCTGTCCGGCTGAACCGCGCGCGCTCAGCCCTTCGCGAAAACGAGCTTGCCGCCCTCGGCATCCACGCGGACGGTATCGCCGCTACCGAATTCGCCGGCGAGGATCTTCTGCGCGAGCGGATTCTCGAGCTGCGCCTGGATCGCCCGCTTCAGCGGCCGCGCGCCGTAGACCGGATCGAAACCGACGTTGCCCAGCAGGGCGTACGCGCCGTCGGACAGCTGCAGCGCGATGCCGCGCTCGGCCAGCCGCTTCTCCAGCCCGCGCAGCTGGATCCTGGCGATCTCGCGGATCTGGGCCTTGTCGAGCGGGTGGAACACGACGATGTCGTCGAGCCGGTTGATGAACTCAGGGCGGAAATGCGCCTGCACGACGCCCATCACCGCCGCCTTCATCTGCGTGTAGGCCTCCGCGGAATCGTCGCCCGCAAGTTCCTG
>DATJDY010000114.1:0-7570 GCA_035497155.1 Luteimonas sp. | reverse complement strand
CTGCGCGACTTCATCTTCGACCGGCTGCGCGGCTATTACGCCGACAAGGGCGTGCCGTCGCAGCATTTCGCCGCGGTGCTTGCGGTCGCGGGCGGGTCGCTCGCCGATTTCGACCGCCGCATCGATGCGATCGGCGAGTTCGCGACGCTGCCGGAAGCCGAGGCGCTGGCCGCGGCCGACAAGCGCATCCGCAACATCCTCAGGAAGGCCGAAGGCGCGATCCCCGCTTCGGTTGATCCGTCGCTGCTGCGCGAACCCGCCGAATCGGCGCTGGCCGAGGCGGTCGAGGCCGCGTACGGCGACACCGGTCCTGCACTGGCACAGGGCGACTACATGGCCGTGCTCGGTCGGCTGGCGCGGCTGCGGCCCCAGGTCGACGCGTTCTTCGAACAGGTGATGGTGAACGTGGACGACCCGGCCGTGCGCGGCAACCGCCTCGCGCTGCTGCAGCGCCTCGCGGGCCGGCTGGGCAGCGTCGCCGCGATCGAGCACCTCTCGACCTGACCCGTAGAGCCATGGTCGGCTCCGGGGCGCGCATGTAGAGCCGACCATGGGTCGGCTCTACATGGTTGGCGGGGCGGTTATGCTGCGGGCATGCGCCCGGCCCCCCACCCGTTCGCCGCCATCGCCGTCGCCCTCTCCCTGGTCGCCACCGGCGCGGCGCGGGCGGCGATCGTGCAGCGCGTGGAGATCGTCGGCCTCGACGAGGCGATGACGCAGAACGTGCGGCTGTCGCTGTCGCTGGTCGACGCGATCGGCAAGGACGTCTCCGGCCGGCGCATGTCCTACCTCGTGCGCGAAGCCGAAGGCGAGACGCGCGAGGCGCTGGCGCCATTCGGCTATTACTCGCCGGTGGTCGAAGTGCAGCGTGACCGCGACGATGGCGTCGTCACGATCACCGTCGACCCCGGCGAGCCCGTGCGCGTGCGCAATTTCCACGTCGCCATCGATGGCGAGGCGGCGAACGACCGCTACATGCGCGAGGAGCTCGACGCGTTCGCGCCGAAGCCGGGCGCGATCTTCGACAGCCCGCTGTACGACGCCAGCAAGACGCGCATCACGCGCCGCCTCGCCGAGCGCGGCTACTTCGATGCGGCATTGGCCGGGCACAAGGTGGAAGTGACGCGCGCCGACCATGCCGCCGACATCGACCTGCGCTGGACCAGCGGCAATCGTTTCGCCATGGGCCCGGTCACGTTCGTGCAGGCACCGACGCAACCGATCGACCCGCGCCTGTTCGACAAGCTCGTGTACTGGGAGGAAGGCAGCTACTACCACCAGGGCAAGCTCGACCGGCTGCGTGGTGCGCTCGCCGACCTCGACTACTTCAGCGGCATCGACATCGAGGCCAGGCCCGCGGATGCGGTCCAGGTGCAGCCGGACGACGACAAGCGCGTGCCGGTGACGGTGACGCTCACGCCGGCGAAGCGCAGCATCTACACCTACGGCCTGAGCTACGGCACCGAAAGCGGCGCTGGCGCGCGCCTGGGCCTGGAGCGCCGTTATCTCAACCGGCGCGGCCACAAGGCGCTGGCGCAGGTGGACTGGGCGCAGAAGCGCAAGACGCTGACGCTGCAATACCGCATCCCCGCGTTCGCCTGGCTCGACGGCTGGTACACCGCCAGCCTGCAGTTCGCCGACGAGCAGACCGACTACATCGACAGCCGCCGCGCCGAACTCGTGGGCAGCCGCAGCGGGCAGGTCAACGACAAGCTGACGGTGAACGCGTCGTTGCACGCCTTGCGCGAGCGCTGGGCCTACGCGCTGGCGGACGCCGGCGGCGCGGCGGCCGTGGTGGACTACCGCTACGCAAGTTTCCTGTTCCCGGCCTTGAACGCGCAGTACGTGGACGTGGACGACCGCGTGTTCCCGCGCCGCGGCGGAGCGCTCAACGTCGAACTCCGCGGCGGCCTGAAGGGCGCCGGTTCGGACGCCGACTTCACGCAGCTGCACGCGACGGCGAACTGGTTCCTCGGCGTGGGCGCCAGCGATCGCGTGCTGTTGCGCGGCGAAATCGGGCACACCTTCACCAACGCGCTGGTGGACATGCCGCCGAGCCTGCGCTTCTACGCCGGTGGCGCGCGCAGCATCCGCGGCTACGGCGAGCGCGAGGTCAGCCCGCGCGTCGACACGGAACACGGCTTCTTCTCGATCGGCGCGAAGAACGTGGTCACCGCCAGCGCCGAGTACGAGCGCTACTTCGGCGGCGGCCCGTGGGGCGCGGCGGCGTTCGTGGACAGCGGCAACGCGTTCAATGGCAGCGTGGCCGACTGGCGCACCGGCGTCGGCGTCGGCGTGCGCTGGCGCTCGCCGGTGGGGCCGGTGCGCGTGGACATCGCGCGCGGGCTGGACCATCCGGATTCGAAGTTCCAGGTCTACCTCAGCATCGGGGCGCAGCTGTGAGCGAGCGACTGCCGGTGGGCGCGCAGGATGCCGCGCGCGATCCGCACGAAGCGCGCATCGCCGAACTGCGCGCGCGTCGCCGGACGAGGCTGCGCGTGCTCGCGCTGCGCAGCGCCATCCTCGGCATCGGCGTGTTCGTGCTCGCGGTGCTGGCGCTGGCCTGGCTGCTGAACACCGTCGGCGGCCGCGACCTGCTGCTGCGGCAGATCGTCGCGCGCCTGCCCGCCGACACCACGTTGGCATGGTCGCGCGCGGAAGGTCCGGCCTCCGGCCCGCTGACGCTGCACGATGTGCGCTTCTCCATGCCGCGCCAGCGCGATCCCGACTGCGTGCCGACACCGCAGGCCAGCTGCGCGATGGGCACGATCCATTTCCGGGCGGCGCTGGTGGTGCTGGATCCCGCGATCCGGCCGCTGCTCGGGCGCCGGCTGCGCCTCGACGCGCTCGTGGTGCGCGACGCAACGCTCGACCTGCCGCGCAGCGACAAGCCGTTCGAACTGCCGCGCTGGCCGGAATCGCTGCCCGAGATCGCGCCGCCGCTGGCGCTGCAGGCCGACGACATCCGCATCGACCGCCTCGCCGTGACGCAGGAAGGCGCGCCGCAGGTCGTCGTGCGCAGCGCGCGCGGCGGGCTCGATGCGTCGGAAGGAAAACTGCACGTCGAGCACCTCGCCATCGACAGCGATCGCGGCCGCTTCGCGCTGCACGGCGACTACGCGCCGGCGAAGCATTACCGCAGCGACCTCGTGGCCACCGCGGTGCTGCCGGCGCCGGCGGGGCGCACGCCGCCGCGGCTCGGACTGGTGGTGCGCGGTGACCTGTCGCACCTCGTCGTCGCCATTTCAGGCAACGCGCCGGCGCCGGTGCGCGTGACACTGTCGCTCGACGACGACAGCAGCGGCGAGCACCCCCGCTGGTCGCTGCGCGCGAACGGCGACGCACTCGATCCCGCATTGCTCGCCGGCAGTGGCGAGGCCGGCACGCCGCTGGCGTTCGCGCTGCAGGCCGACGGCACCGCCGGCGACGTGCGCCTGCAGGGCCGTTTCGCGCAGGGCGACTTCGCCGCCACGCTGCAGCCCTCGCACGTCATCCTCGCCGACCAGGTGCTGACGCTGCAGCCGCTCGCCGTCGACCTGCTCGACGGCAGCGTGCGCGCGACCGGTCGCGTCGACCTGCGCAAGACCATCGCCTCGCGCGCGGAATCGACGCTGGCGCAGCCGGAGATCAAGCTCGCGGTGAACGCGCGAGGCCTGCGGCTGCACGGCCACGGCGATGCCACTGCCGGCGCGGACACGTCCGTCGTCGAGGCCGACGCCGACCTCGGCATCGCCGGAACCGCCGAGGCATGGGCGGCCATCGGGCACGCCTCGCTCGCCCGCGACGGCCAGCGCGCGCAGCTGCAGTTCGACGGCCGCGGCGACCGCGCGCACGCGACGGTGAAGCGCCTGCGCGCCACGATGCCGACCGGCACGCTCGACGCCACCGGCGACGTGCGCTGGTCGCCGGCACTGGACTGGACCGCGAACGCGACGCTCGCCGGCTTCGACCCTGGCTACTTCCTGCCCGACTGGAAGGGAGCGATCGACGGCCGCATCGCCAGCAGCGGCGCCACCCGGGACGACGGCGGGTTGCAGGTGCACGTCGATGCGCAGCGGCTGGGCGGTCGCCTGCGCGGCCGCGCGCTCGGCGGCCACGGTACGCTCGCGATCCGCACGCCCGGCACCGCCGCGGCGGCGCGCGGCGCGGCCACGGCGTACACCGGCGATGTCGCGCTGAGCCTGGGCGCGAGTCGCGTGCAGGCGCGCGGCACGCTTGCCGACAAGCTCGACGTGCGCGCCGAATTCTCGCCGTTGCACCTCGACGACCTGCTCCCCGGTGCGGGCGGCACGCTGCGCGGCACGCTCGCGCTCGCCGGCGCGCGCACCGAGCCCGATGTCACCGCCGACCTGGCCGGCGACGGCCTGCATTACGGCGCCTGGGCTGCGGCGAGCCTGCGCGCGCACGGCCGCCTGCCCTGGCGCGGAAGCGGCGGCGCGCTGGTGCTGGACGCCACCGGCGTCGAGGCAGGTACCGCGTTCGACCGCCTGCACGCGGATGCGCGCGGCTCGTTCGAACACCTGCAGCTCGATGCCGATGCCGCGGGCGAACTCGGCAGCGTATCCCTGGCCGGCAACGCCGATCGCCGCAACGGCCTGTGGCAAGCACGCCTCGCACGGCTGCACCTGCAACCGATGAGGGGCGGTGCATGGGCGCTGCAGGCGCCGACCTCGTTCGCGCAACAGCGCGGCGGCGGATGGCGCATCGCGAGGACGTGCTTCGCGCCGGCGCCTGGCGCCGCCGGCGCGGCCGCGACGAACGCGGATGCCGCGGCCGGCAACGCGACGCTCTGCGCAGCCGGCGGCTGGCCACAGCCCGGCCTGGACGTCGAGGGCCGCGACGTGCCGCTCGCGCTCGTCGCGCCGTGGCTGCCCGAGCGCAGCGACAAGCGCCCGTGGGCGTTGCATGGCGTGTTCGCGCTCGACGCACGCGTGCAACCGGCCGGCAATGCCTGGCGCGGTACCGTGCGGCTCACCTCGCCCGAGGGCGGCATGCGCAACAGCCAGCGCTCGCGCAACGACCTCGTCGACTACCGCAACTTCGCGCTCGACGCGCGCTTCGACGCGCAACACATCGAGGCGAAGCTCGCCGCCGTCGTCAACGACGACGGCCACCTGCAGGCGCGCCTCGCCACCGGCTGGGACGCGTATGCGCCGCTGTCCGGCGAGATCGCGCTCGATACGGACGAGCTCACCTGGATGGAGCTGTTCTCGCCCGACATCGTCGACCCCACCGGCAAGCTCGCCGGCCGCGTCACGCTGGGCGGAACGCGCGCGGCGCCGACCATCGGCGGCAACGCGCACCTCACGCAGTTCGCGACCGAGTTGCCGGCGCTGGCGATCGCGCCGCACGATGGCGACGTGCGCCTCGACGCGCTGCCCGACGGCACCGCGCGCATCGCCGGCACGCTCGTGTCCGGCGACGGCACGCTGCGCGTCGACGGCTCGCTCGGCTGGCAAGGCGCTGACGCGTTGTCCGAGCGCGCGCCGCTGGTGCTCAACATCAGCGGCAAGAACGTGCTCGTGTCCGACACGCGCGACCTGCACGCGGTCGTCGACCCCGACGTCGTCGTGCGCTACGCCGCGAAGCAGCCGCTGCAGGTCAGCGGCACCGTCACCGTGCCCGAAGCGCGCATCGACCTCGAGCGCCTCGACGTGGGCGTGTCGGTCTCCGACGACGTGGTCGTGCTCGATCCCGAGAATCCCGACGAAGGCCTCGCCACGCCGCTGCAACTCGACCTGACGCTCGCGATGGGCGACAGCGTCAAGCTCAACGGCTTCGGCCTCGACGGCACGCTCGCGGGCAAGCTGCGCGTACTCGCACGCCCCGGCCAGGAAATGACCGGCAGCGGCGCGCTCGAAGTCGGCGGTCGCTACACCGTCTACGGCCAGAAGCTCGACATCACCCGCGGCCAGTTGCTGTGGCAGAACGCCCCGATCGGCGACCCGATGCTCGACATCCGCGCCGAGCGCGAAGTCGGCGACGTCACCGCCGGCATTGCCGTCACCGGCCGCGCCAGCCGCCCGAAGGCCGAAGTGTGGAGCGACCCGGCGATGGACCAGTCCGAAGCGCTCGCCTACCTCACGCTCGGCCGCTCGCTCGCCACGCTGACCAGCGACGAAAGCCGCCAGCTCGACGCCGCCAGCGCCGCGCTCTCCGCCGGCAGCGGCCTGCTCGCCTCGCAGCTCGGCGCGCGCATCGGCCTCGACGACGCCGGCGTCACCCAGTCGCGCGCGCTCGGCGGCAGCGTGCTCGGCGTCGGCAAGTACCTCTCGCCCAGGCTCTACGTCGGCTACGGCGTGTCCCTGCTCGGCACCGGCCAGTTGCTGACGCTGAAGTACCTGCTGCGCAAGGGCTTCGACATCGAGATCGAATCGAGCACGGTGGAGAACCGGGCCTCTGTGAACTGGCGGATGGAGCGCTAGGTCGCGCTCCGCCGAGCCGGGCATGGTCCCCGTTGTTCCTCGTATCGTGTGGAGCTAGGCTGAGGGCTGAGCGTAACGCTAAGCCATTGCCTGGTCGCCATGGGGGAGATTGCAATGATTTTTCGTCGCGGAGTCATGTTCGCGTCCCTTCTGTTTTTCGGGTTTTCTTTGTGGGGTGCGCAAGCTGCCGCAAATCCGGCCCAAAAGGCAGCCGCCCGGAAATCACGGCCGGAATGGCAACCGCTGCCATTTCCTGAGTCCGGGACTTTGCCTAAAAACTACAAGGGGCTTGATGCAAAACGTGTCTGGCATCTTTTCAAATCCAAGGAGGCTTCGCTGAAGAAGGGCGAGTACGAGACGACGCTGGACTACCAAAAGAGGTTGGAAACAGCCGATCTGCTGCCTTTGGTGCGCGAAAGCAGCTATGCCTTTTCATTGAAGGACGTGACGACGTCTTATGATGCCGATGCACAGCAATATTCCTTTTCCGACTACCTGTTCTGCAAGAAAACATACGACACTGGTGATGATGCTGGTTGGTTCACGTGCAAGATCGACACCGTCGACAGCGAGCACAGCACGTACATCGGGACGAATAGTTTCGGGGCGAGCGCCGTGATAGACAAGAGCACCGGGAAGGATTTCGCCATCGCCGTACGACCTGATAGTCCGTTCTTCAAAAGCGTTCTCTTCCAGGGAGATCCGTACAATTCGTACAAATCAAGCTACGAGCTGAAGACAACGCTTCCGTTGCCGATAGAGCATGCGAAGGCACTTCAGGGATTGACGATCGGAGTCCTCCTCGTTGGAAAGTTCGCCGCGTCGACGTTGATCGAAGGCCGTCCGACCCTCATAAGCCCGACGCTCAACGACCCTATCGACATTTTCGTGATGGAAGATGCTGCGCCTTTCGACCCCCAAGAGGTCGTCTTTTATGTCGTCGAAACCGGCGAAATCCTCGCCAGGACGAGCATCAATTAGCTCCGTACCACCCGCTACAGGCTTCCGTCACTTGTCATGAGCGACTATCCAGACGACATCTACACCGAGCCCACGCCGGACCCGGACACGCTCGCCAACCTCGGCCCGCTGGCGCGGATCGCGGGCGTGTGGGAAAGCGCGGTCGGCATGGACGTCAACCCGAA
>DATJDY010000113.1:0-5371 GCA_035497155.1 Luteimonas sp. | reverse complement strand
ACGGATTGCAGGCTGCGCACCTCCGGCATTCCGCGCAGGGCTTCGACCACCCGCGGCATCTGCTTGGGCAGGACCGTGACCATGATCAATGCCCGGATCCGCTCGCGGCTGAAGTCGTCGCCCACGCGGACCGTGTAGCCGGCGATCACCCCCATCTGCTCCAGGCGCTGGATCCGGCTTTGCACGGTGGTCCTGGACAACTTCAGGCGCCGCGCGATCTCCGCGGCGGAGGCGCGCGCGTTCTCGCGCAGCAGGGATAGCAGGGCTTCGTCGGCACGGCCAAGGGCCATTCACTACTCCGGTTCGTCGATTCGCCGAAATCTACATGAATTTCGCGCAGATCGCACCTTTCAATCGACGAAAACTTTCCGATAATAGGCTGATGATGGCTGCCGCGCCCCGCGGGTCCGCCCTCGCCAACCGGAGGATCACCCATGTCGCTGCTCGACCAGCTCGCCCCGCTCCGCGCCCACAAGGGCAAGCGCCGCACGACCGGCCTCGACGACGCCACGGTGCTGCGTTTCGCCGCCAGCCACCCCGACCTTGCCGCCGCGATCGAAGCCGCGGCCGCCGAGTACGCGCGCATCAGCGGCGACTTCGCCGACCTGCTCGACCTCGACGAGGACGTCCAGGTGCAGGCGGTGCAGGCCGACTTCGTCAACTTCTACCCGCAGGACGCGGTCAATCCCTACGTCGCGCTCGCCGCGCGCGGACCGTGGATCGTCACCCTCAACGGCGCGGTGCTGTACGACACCGGCGGCTACGGCATGCTCGGCTTCGGCCACGCGCCGAAGGCGGTGCTCGAGGCGATGGCCAAGCCGCAGGCGCTGGCCAACATCATGACCCCGAGCCTGTCGCAGCTGCGCTTCACCCGCGCGCTGCGCAAGGAAATCGGCCACAGCCGCAAGGACGGCTGCCCGTACGCGAAGTTCATGTGCCTCAACTCCGGCTCCGAGTCGGTGTCGCTGGCCGCGCGCATCGCCGACACAAACACCAAGGCGATGACCGACCCCGGCGCGCGCCACGCCGGCCGCAAGGTCAAGCGCCTCGTGGTCAAGGGCAGCTTCCACGGCCGCACCGACCGCCCTGCCCTGTATTCCGATTCCAGCCGCAAGACCTATCTGAAGTTCCTCGCCAGCTACCGCGGCGAGGACTCGGTGATCGCGATCGAGCCCTACGACCTGGCCGCGCTGCGCAAGGCCTTTGCGGATGCCGACGCGAACGGCTGGTTCATCGAGGCGATGTTCCTCGAGCCGGTGATGGGCGAAGGCGACCCGGGCCGCAGCGTGCCGGTCGAGTTCTACGCCGCCGCGCGCGAGCTCACCAAGGCGCACGGCGCGCTGTTCCTCGTCGACTCGATCCAGGCCGGCCTGCGCGCGGCGGGCACGCTGTCGGTCGTCGACTATCCCGGCTTCGAGGGCCAGGAGGCGCCGGACATGGAGACCTACTCCAAGGCGCTCAACGCCGGCCAGTTCCCGCTGTCGGTGCTCGCGACCAACGCGCGCACCGCCGCGATCTACGCGCGCGGCACCTACGGCAACACGATGACCGCCAATCCGCGCGGCCTCGACGTCGCCTGCACCGTGCTCTCGATGCTGACGCCGGAACTGCGCGCGAACATCCGCGAGCGCGGCCGCCAGGCGATCGCCATGCTCGAGGCGCTGAAGTCGGAAACCGGCGGCCTGGTGACCAAGGTCCAGGGCACGGGCCTGCTGTTCTCGTGCGAGCTCGCGCCGCAGTTCAAGGGCTACGGCGCCGGTTCCACCGAGGAGTGGCTGCGCGAGCGCGGTCTCGGCGTGATCCACGGCGGCGAGAATTCGCTGAGATTCACCCCGCATTTCGCCATGCAGGAAGACGAGCTGCAGCTGGTGGTGCAGCTGGTGAAGCAGGCGCTGCTGGAAGGCCCGCGGCAGCAGCAGGCCGCCTGACGGCGCGATACCATCGCGGCCTGCTCTTTCCAACTGTCCTCCCGAGGGAAGCGCCGCGATGGGAATCGTCCAGGTCAGCCATCCGCTGGTCCAGCACAAGCTGGGCCTGATGCGACGCGCCGACAACAGCACCAAGACCTTCCGCGAACTCGCCGGCGAAGTCGCCGCGCTGCTCACCTACGAAGCCACCGCCGACCTCGAGACCGAGGACACGGTGGTCGAAGGCTGGGCCGGCCCGGTGCCGGTGCGCCGCATCAAGGGCCGCAAGGTCACGCTGGTCCCGATCCTGCGCGCGGGCCTGGGCATGCTGCCGGGCGTGCTCGAACTGATCCCGGCCGCGAAGGTCAGCGTCGTCGGCATGCGCCGGGACGAGGCGACGCTGCTGCCGGAAACCTATTACGAGAACCTCGTCGGCGACATCGCCGACCGCACCGTGATCATCCTCGACCCGATGCTCGCGACCGGCGGCACCCTGGTCGCGACGATCGACATGCTCAAGGCGGCGGGCGCGACGCGCGTGAAAGGCCTGTTCCTCGTGGCCGCGCCGGAAGGCCTGCAAGCGCTGCAGGCGGCGCATCCCGATGTCGATGCCTACGTGGCCGCGATCGACGAACGCCTCAACGAGCGCGGCTACATCCTGCCCGGGCTGGGCGACGCGGGCGACCGCATCTTCGGTACGCGCGTGCGCTAGGGCCGGGGACGCGCGCTAGCGCGGGCGCGGGCCGCGCGAACGGCGGCGCAGCCAGCGTGCCGTGCCGAATCCGGCGAGGAACACCAGCAGGAACGCGACCCCGAGGCCGACCGCAAGGCGCCCACGCTCCGGCGTCCGCGCTGCGACCGCATCGCCGCCGGCGTTCCCGTCCGCCGCAACTTGCGGCGCAGCCTCGACCTTCATGCGCCAGCGGCCACCGACCAGCACGAGCCGGTCGCCCAGCGGCGGCAGGCGCAGTTCGCGCCAGTGGATGCGCAGGTCGCCGACCTGCGGATCCATCGGATCCTCGGCCGTGCCCAGGCCATCGCCCTGCGGCTGGAACGTCGCCGCCAGGTTGCCCGGCAGCGCGTTGAAGCTTGGCCGGAACGGCGTCCATTCGCCGAGCGTGGGCAACACGCCGGGATCCAGCGGCACGCCATCGACGCGCACTTCGCTGGCGGTCCAGCGGTGGCCATGCAGTGGAAGCGGCGGGTTGTCGTGGCCGGGCGCGAAGCCCGACGAATCGAGCGCTACGCTGCTCCATGCACGCTGGTAGTTTTCGCCGCGACGCTGCCACTGGAACATCTCGACATCGCGCTCGAGGCCGAAATGCCGCGCGACCACGCCGAAATCGGGGTCGCGCACCGTCGTCGCGGGTTGCGGCGGCGCCGCCGGATCGGGCGCGGGGGCCTGCGCGCGCACCATGCCGGCGGCGCAGGCCAGGCCCGCGAACGCGACGAGGCCGAGCGCACGCGCCCGCGCGCGCTTCATGCCGCGAGCGTCCTCGCGTGCAGTTCGGCGACCTCGTTCGCGGTGCCGTAGCGGCCGCGCTCATCGCGCACCACGCGCGCCAGCGCGCAGCCCGGGTCGTGGGTGAAATAGAGATGCACGTTGCGCGCGAGCTTGTCGGCGAGGAATTCGCGCTTCTCGTCGATCAGCAATTCGGCGTTGCGGTCGTAGCCCATCGTGATCGGCACGTGGACCCACGGCCGGCCGGGGATCAGGTCGGCGCAGAACACCACGCCGCCGTGCGCCTCGCCGCCGTCGGGCCCGGACCCTGCCCGTTCCGGACCGACGATCTCGGCGAGCATCAGCCCCGGCGTGTGGCCATCGCTGTAGTGGAAGCGCACCGCGGCGCCGAGCGCGCGCGAATGCCGGCCGTCGACCAGTTCCAGGCGGCCGCTCGCTTCGAGCAGCCCCGCGAGTTCGGGAATGAAGCTGGCGCGGTCGCGCGGATGCGGATCGCGCGCGCGGTCCCAGTGTTCCCTGCCGACCACGAACGTCGCGTTCGGGAACAGCAGTCGTGGTGGCGCGCCCGCTTCCCACGCCGCGAGCAGCCCGCCGGCGTGGTCGAAGTGCAGGTGCGACAGCACGACGACGTCCACGTCCTCGTGCGAAAACCCGGCGTCGCGCAGCGAATCGAGCAGCACGTGCCGCGATTCCTGCACGCCGTAGCGCTCGCGCAGCTTCGGCTCGAAGAACGCGCCGATGCCGGTTTCGAACAGCACGGTCTTGCGCCCGAGCGGGCTGGCGAGCAGCGCGCGGCAGGCGAGCGCGATGCGGTTGGCCTCGTCGGGCGGCGACCAGCGCTCCCACATCGCGCGCGGCGCGTTGCCGTACATCGCGCCGCCGTCGAGCTTCTGCGTGTTGCCCGGGATCGACCAGAGCTTCATGGCATCGATTGTATGCCCACCGCCTGCACCCCGGCCTTGCCGACCGGATTGCGCGGATCGGTGCCGCCTTCGAGCGTATCGGCAATGCGGTCCCAGGCCACCGTCTGCAGGTTGCCCCAGCTGCCCTCGCCGGCGTTCACGGTGTGGCCCATCGCCTGCAGCGCCTTGACCGTTTCCGGATCCAGCGCGCCCTTCTCCGCCGAGATCACGTCCGGCATCCACTGGTGGTGGATGCGCGGCAGCGCGGCGACCTGCTGCGCCGACAGCCCATCGTCGTAGCCGAGGATGCCGAGCAGCACCTCGGTGATGATGCGGCTGCCGCCCGGCGCGCCGAGCACCGCCACCTTCGTCGGCGAGGCCATGATCGTCGGCGTCATCGAGCTGAGCATGCGCTTGCCCGGCTTCGGCGCGTTCGCCTCGAAGCCCATCACGCCGAACGCGTTGGGCGTGCCGGGCTTGAGCGCGAAATCGTCCATCTCGTCGTTGAGCATCACGCCGGTGCCTTCGGCGACGAGGCCGGAGCCGTACAGCAGGTTGATCGTCTGCGTCGCCGACACGATGTTGCCTTCCGCGTCGATGATCGAGAAATGCGTGGTCTCGTCGTCCTCGAGCGGCGCCGGCTTGCCGGAGAGCAGGTCGCTCGGCGTGGCCTTGTCGGGGTTGATTCCCGCGCGCAGGCCGGCGGCATAGTCGGCGCTGGTCAGTCGCGCCACCGGCACGCTGGTGAAGTCGGGATCGCCGAGATAGATGGTGCGGTCGCGGTACGCGCGGCGCATCGCTTCCACGAGCAGGTGGGTGCGGTGCGCGGCGTCGAGTTCCTGCAGGTTCCAGCCGGACACGATGTTGAGGATCTCGGCCAGCGCCACGCCGCCCGACGAGGTCGGCGGCGCGGTGGTGATGTCCCAGTCGCGGTACCTGAACTTGATCGGCGCGCGATCGCGCACGTGGTACGCGGCGAGCTCCGCGGCGGTCCACTTGCCGCCCTCGGCGTTCACCGACGCGACCAGCTTCGCCGCGGTCTCGCCGCGATAGAAGCCGTCGAATCCCTTCGCCGCGAGCAGCTCGAGCGTATGCGCGAG
>DATJDY010000112.1:0-3244 GCA_035497155.1 Luteimonas sp. | reverse complement strand
TCAACAAGCTCGACCGCGAGGGCAAGCCGACGATCGACCTGCTCGACGAGATCGAGTCGGTGCTCGGCATCCAGTGCGCGCCGGTGACCTGGCCGATCGGCATGGGCTCGCGCCTGAAAGGCGTCGTGCACCTGGTCAGCGGCGAAGTGCACCTGTACGAACAGGGCCGCAACTTCACCCGCCAGGACTCCACCATCTTCGCCTCGCTGGACGACCCGCAACTGGTGCAGCGCCTCGGCGAGGACCTGCTGGCGGGATTGCGCGACGAACTGGAACTGGTCCAGGGCGCCTCGCATGCGTTCGACCTCGACGCCTATCGGGCCGGCAAGCAGACCCCGGTGTTCTTCGGCTCGGCGGTCAACAACTTCGGCGTGCAGCTGCTGCTGGATTTCTTCGTCGAGCATGCGCCGGAACCCAGGCCGCGCGCGACCACCGCGCGCGAAGTGGCGCCGTACGAACCGCAGCTCACCGGCTTCGTGTTCAAGATCCAGGCCAACATGGATCCCCAGCACCGCGACCGGGTGGCCTTCATGCGCATCTGCTCGGGCAGGTTCAGCGCGGGCATGAAGGCCTTCCAGTCGCGCACCGGCAAGGAAGTGAAGCTCGCCAACGCGCTCACCTTCATGGCGTCCGACCGCGAACTCGTGGACACCGCGTTCCCGGGCGACGTGATCGGCATCCACAACCACGGCACGATCTCGATCGGCGACACCTTCAGCGAAGGCGAGGCGCTGTCCTTCACCGGCATCCCGAACTTCGCGCCCGAACTGTTCCGCCGCGCGCGGCTGCGCGACCCGCTCAAGCTCAAGCAGCTGCACAAGGGCCTGGCCCAGCTCAGCGAGGAAGGCGCCACGCAGTTCTTCCGGCCGCTGATGTCGAACGACCTGGTGCTCGGCGCGGTCGGCACGCTGCAGTTCGACGTCGTGGCGTACCGGCTCAAGGACGAGTACGGCGTCGATGCGAGCTTCGAGCCGGTGCAGGTCTCGACCGCGCGCTGGATCCGCTGCGACGACGCGAAGAAGCTCGAGGAATTCCGCGAGAAGAACGCGATGAACCTTGCCGTCGACGCGGCCGGCCAGCTGGTGTACCTGGCGCCGACGCGGGTCAACCTGCAGCTGGCGCAGGAACGCGCGCCGGCGGTGTCGTTCCTGGCCACGCGCGAGCACGCGAGCGCCGTCGACGCCTGAGCCGAGGGGCGCTCGCCGGGTCCTCACCGGACACCAACGCCGCCTCGGCGAGCATGGCCGCATCGCAATGACCCAGGAGACGGCCATGCTCCCCTCCTACCGCTTTGCCCTGGCCGCGGGGCTGTTGTGCCTTGCCGCCTGCCAGCGTTCGGCCGACACCGACGGCGTCGCGCCACCGCGGCCCTCGAATGCGCCAACGCCCGGCGCCGGCGCCTCCGCGCCTGCCGATGCCACGCCTCCTCCCGCTCCCGCGGCAGCGTCGGGCGCCGATTACGCTTGCGCCGACGGCACGCGCCTGCAGGTGGATTTCGGCAACCACGACGCCACGCTGCGCTGGCCCGGCGGACGCAGCATCACCCTGCCGCACGCGGAGTCTGCTTCGAAGGGCGGCGGTGATGTGTACGTGGGCGACACCGTCTCCCTGCAGCGCGATGGCATGCGCCTGCAACTGCACGACGGCGAACGCACCGCCACCGATTGCGCGCCGGCCACGCCCGCCGATGCCGGCGGGGCCACGGCCGACGACGCAATCGCCGCCAGCTACGCCTGCGACGCCGGCACGCGCTTGACCCGGCGCGACGATGGCAGCTTCCGCGCCATGATCCCAGGCAACGCGCCGCTGCGCCTGGTGCGCATCGCCGACAGCCGCCCGCCGGTGTTCACCGGGGCATCGCTGTACCTGCGCATCGAAGGCAACGGCGAGGCGATCCTCTCGCAGGGCGACCGCACGAACGAGTTGCGTTGCACATCGGGCCAGGCGCCGGCATGACGGAAAATGCATCGACCGCACCGGGCGCCGGCGCACGCATGCGCCATGCGGCCGGCTCGCTGCGCAGGCATCCCTGGCTCACCACGCTCGGCGTGCTCGCGCTTGCGATCGTGGTCCTCGTCCTGGCGTGGGACTGGAACTGGTTCAAGCGCCCGCTCGAGCGCTACGTGCAGGCGCGCACCGGGCGCGAATTCCGCATCGGCGGCGACCTCGACGTCGATCTCGGCCGCACGACCGTCGTGCGCGCGGACCGCGTGCGCTTCGCCAACGCAGGCTGGTCGAAGCAACGCGACATGGCCAGCGCCGACCGCATCGAAGCCGGCGTCCGCGTCTGGCCGCTGCTGCACCACGACGTCATCGTTCCCGACATCCGCATCGTCAAGCCGGACCTGCGCCTCGAGAAGGGTCCCAAGGGCGCCGGCAACTGGGACTTCCTGCCGAAGGACCAGGGTCCGTCGAAATGGGACGTGCGCTTCCAGCGCCTGTGGATCAAGGATGGCCGGTTGCAGTTCCTCGACCCGGCGAAGAAGACCGACATCGACGTGACGGTCAACAGCCTCGCCCAGGACAAGACCGGCGCCGCGCCGCCGATCGCGGTGGAAGGCGACGGCCACTGGAAAGGCAACCGCTTCACCCTGCGCGGTCGCGCCGAATCGCCGCTCGACCTGCGCGACACCGACAGCCCGTACACCATCGATGCGCATGCGCAGGCCGGCGCGACGAAAGCCCACGCGCGCGGCACCCTGCTCGATCCGCTGCGGCTGCGCGACTTCGACCTGAAACTCGCGCTGTCCGGCAAGAACCTCGAGGACCTGTACCCGCTGCTCGGCCTTGCGTTGCCGCCGACGCCGCCGTACGCGCTCGACGGCAGGCTCACGCGCGACATCGACGGCAAGCGCACCACCTGGCACTACGACCGCTTCAGCGGCAAGGTCGGCGACAGCGACCTCGCCGGCAGCGCCAGCGTCACCACCGGCGGCGCGCGGCCCTACCTGCGCGGCGACCTGGTGTCGCGCAAGCTCGACTTCGACGACCTCGCCGGCTTCATCGGCGGCGCGCCCGACACCGGTGGCGGCGAATCGACGAATCCCGAACTCGCCGCGCTGGCGGCGCAGCGCGCGGCCAGCCCGCGCCTGCTGCCGGACACGCCGTACAACCTGGAGAAACTGCGCGCGATGGATGCCGACGTGCGGCTCAAGGCCGCCCGCATCGACGCGCCGAAGCTGCCCCTCGACGACATGGACGCGCACCTGAAGCTCGAGGGCGGCCTGCTGCGCCTGGATCCGCT
>DATJDY010000111.1:0-2692 GCA_035497155.1 Luteimonas sp. | reverse complement strand
TGTCGAGATAGTAGGTCGCCGGCATGTCCAGCACGGCGTTGTACTCGTCGTAGAAACGGCGATGCCCGGCCGCGTCCTCGAGGTCGCCCTTGACCAGGTCCTGGTAGTAGTCCCAGTGCGACATGAAATGCCGCTCCGGGTTCATCGCCATGAAGCCGGCATGCTGCAGGAAGCCGGGATACACGCGACGGCCGCGGCCCGGGAAGTTCGACGGCACGATCTGGATGACGTTCTGCTCGAACCACGACAGCGGCTCGCGCATGGCGAGGTTGTTGACCGACGTCGGCGACAGGCGCGCGTCGATCGGTCCGCCCATGAGCACCAGCGAACGCGGTGTCGTTTCGCCGCGCGCGGCCATCAGCGACACCGCGGCGAGCACCGGCACGGTCGGCTGGCACACGCTGGTCACGTGCAGCTTCTCGGCGCCGATGTGGCGGATGAAGTCCTCGATGTAGCGCACGTAGTCGTCGAGCGAGAACAGGCCTTCCGACTCGGGCACCATGCGCGCATCGACCCAGTCGGTGATGTAGACCTTGTGGTCCTTGAGCAGGGTGCGCACGGTGTCGCGCAGCAGGGTCGCGTGGTGGCCGGACAGCGGCGCGACCACGAGCACCGGCGGATCGTCCTTGAGCTCGCGCAGGTTGCCCGCATCGTCGGTGTAGCGCTTGAAGCGCAGCAGGCGGCAGAACGGCCGCGACAGCACTTCCTTCTCGACGACGGGGCAGTCGGTGCCGTCGACTTCGACCGAATGGATGTCGAACTCGGGCTTCTCGTAGTCCTTGCCGACGCGGTACAGCAGCTCGTAGCCGGCGGCGATGCGCGGCGCCTCGGGCAGCGCGGCGAGCCAGCTGCCGGGCGCGGAGTACATCTTCGCGCCGGCCTCGGCCCAGAACGTGAGCGGGGCCATGCCGGCGCGCCAGAATTCGTGGAATTGGTAGAGCAGCATGGGGATCCTGCGGTTGCTGCGCCGCAGCATAGCACCGCGCCGCTTGCTACGGGATCTCCAAAGCCGTGGCGGTGCCGGCCAGCGCCGGCGAGAGCCAGCAGTGCGAGCCCAGCGGGGTGAAGCCGAGCGCCTCGAAGCGCTGGCGGTAGAAGCGGGCGGGCCGCGCGATGAAGCCGTCCTCGTCGCCTTCGGCCTTGTCCTCGCGTGCGAAGGTTTCCAGGAACGCGACGCCGCCGCAAAGTTCGGCCAGCCCCGGCAGGCCGCGGTCCAGCGCGCGCGTCGGCACGTAATGCATCACGTCGCTGCACACCAGCAGGTCGACGGGCGGGCAGGGCCGCAGCAGCGCGAACTCCTCGAAGCGCGCCAGGTGCAGGTTGCGGCTTCGGCCGTAGCGCGCGATCGCATAGTCGCTGGCATCGAAGCCGAGATAGCGCGCGTCGGGGCGCAGCTTCAGCAAAGGCGCGCGCCAGGGGCCCTCGCCGCAGCCGATGTCGAGCACGGTGCGCAGCGGGCGCTCGAGGTGGTATTCGGCGGTGGCCACCGCCAGCGCGACCTTGCGCGCAAGGCGGCGGGCGCCGCCGATGCCGCCGCGGCGGTACCAGCGGTCGAAATAATCGCGGTCGTAGCGCTTCGGGGGTGTCGGCTTTCGCATCGTGGCATCCTATCGCGACGCCGGGCTCCACCGGCGGGAGCCGACGGATGCACGCCTACCTGATCGCCAAGACCGCGCACCTGCTGTTCGTGTTCGCCTTCGTCGCGTCGGCGTTCTACCTGCCGCGGATCCTGGTCAACCTCGCGGAAGCCGGCGACGGCGAGCCTGCCGTGCGTGCGCGGCTCCTGCTGATGGGTCGCCGCCTGTACCGCTTCGGCCACGCGATGTTCGGGCTCGCCTTCCTGCTCGGGCTGCTGCTGTGGCTGGGTTACCGCGCGTTCCCCGGTTTCCCGACGATGGTCGCGCCGGGCAGCGGCTGGCTGCACGCGAAACTGGGCGCGGTCGTGCTGATGCTCGCGCACTTCATCGTCGCCGGCCGCTGGCTCAAGGGCGCGGCGGCCGGCCGTGCGTTGCCGTCGTCCACGACGCTGCGCTGGTTCAACGAACTGCCGGTCGTGTTGCTGCTGGCGATCCTCTGGCTGGTGCTGGCGAAGCCGTTCTGAACGCGGCCGGATCGGGGAGTCCCGTCGGGACGCCGTTCGCGTCGCAATAGCCCTTCGCGCACAGCGCCTCGCGCAACCGCGGCGTGGCCTGCACGAAGAAGTGGAAGAGCGTGTTCTGCTCGATGCTGCCGCGTACCGCCTGCGCGCCCGGGCCGCGCGCCCAGGCGCCGACGTCGTCGCCGCCATGGGTTTCGCCGCCGAGCGCGACGAGGGTCTGCTGGCGGAAGTCCGGATCGGTCGTGTCGACGCCGGCGAGGTTGGCGCGTGGCGCGCCGTCCTTCCCGGCGCCCGGGCCGTTGGCGTACTGCAGCGCCGTGTAGGGCAAGCCGTCGGCGCCGAGCGACGGCTTAAGCGTGCCGTCGCGGCTGCGTCGCATCACCTTGCCGAGGATCGGGTTGCCGCGGGTCGGGTAGCCGGCGAACGACAATGTATGCGAATGGTCGGCCGTGACCAGGATGAGCGTGTCGTCCGCCGAGGTCATCGAGACCGCGGCGGCCACTGCGTAGGACAATGCGATCGTCTCGTCGAGCGCGCGGTACGCGTTGCCTTCGTGGTGCGCGTAGTCGATGAGCGCGCCTTCGACCAGCAGCA
>DATJDY010000110.1:0-7954 GCA_035497155.1 Luteimonas sp. | reverse complement strand
CTCCTCGGGTTCCTCGGGCGCGCGCTTCACCACGCCGTGGGCCTTCATCCGCTCGTCGATCACCTTGTGCAGGCGCTCGCGGAACTCGTCGCGGTATTCCTTCGGGTCGAATTCGCCGGACATCGTCTCGATCAGCTGCTCGGAGAACGCGAGCTCCTTCGGCGTGATCCGGTAATCGCCTTTCGCGCCTTCCGGGATCGCGTATTCGTCGAAGTCCACCAGTTCCTGCGGGTAGCGCATCATCAACAGCAACAGCGCATTGCCGTACGGCATCACCGCGCACAAGTGCTCGCGGGTGCGGATGACGACGCGGGCGATACCGATGCGGCCGGTCTTCTCCAGCGCTTCGCGCAGCAGCACGTAGCCCTTCTCCGCCTTCTTGGCCGGCACCAGGACGTAGGGTTTCTCGAAATAGCGCGGATCGATCGAGCCGGCCTCGACGAAGGCCTCGACGTCGATGGCGTCATGGCTCTCTGGCGCGGCGGACGCGATGTCCTCCTGCTCGAGCACCACGTAGCTGCCCTTGTCGTACTCGTAGGCCTTGACGATGTCCTTCCACGGCACTTCCTCGCCGGTCTCGGCGTTGACGCGCTCGTACCGGATCGGCGAGTTGTCGCGCGAATCCAGCATGCGGAAGGAAATGTCGGTCTTGCGCTCCCCGGTCATCAGCGCGACCGGGATGTTGAGCAAGCCGAAGGACAGCGAACCGGACCAGACCGGACGTGCCATCGGCGCCCCCTCAGTCGTGGATCGGCGCGTGGTCGCGCAGGCAGTCGCCGTGTTCGAGCCAGGCGACCTGCCAGGCCGAATGCGCGTCTTCGCGCACCTGCGCCCAGGACAGCGGCGACCCGCCACGCACCCGGCGCCAGTCGCCCGCGACGCGCGGCTCGACTTCGTTCCAGGGCTGGCCGGGATACAGCTCGTTGGCTTCTTCGCCCGCGGCGCGGGCGCGCACGCGGCCCTCGTCGCGCTCGAGGCCGCGCGCATGGCGCAGGTGCAGGATCATGATGTCGTTCCGGGCTGGCATGGCGCCATTACCGCAAGCCCCCCGTTGGAGCGGCGTGAATGTCAGCGTGGCGCGACGTATCCGCCCGGGACCCCGTGCGGTGAGTACACCACCTGCCACAACTGGATCCGGCGCGCCCTGAATGCGGCCATCGACGCCGCAAGGTAGAAGCGCCACATGCGGCGGAAGCGCTCGTCGTAGCGCGCCGGGAGCGACGCCCACGCCGCCTCGATGTTCGCGCGCCAGGCCTGCAGCGTCAGGTCGTAATCGGCGCCGAAGTTGTGCCAGTCCTCCATGACGAACAGCCCCTCGCTGGCGTCGGCGACCTGCTGCGCCGACGGCAGCATCGAATTGGGGAAGATGTAGCGCGCGATCCACGGATCGGTGTGCCGCACCGAGACGTTGTTGCCGATGCAATGCAGCAGGAACAGGTCATGCGGGCCTTTGAGGCAGCGGCGCGCCACCTCGAAATACGCGCGGTAGTTCTTCGCGCCGACGTGCTCGAACATCCCGATCGAGAAGATGCGGTCGAAGCGGCTGTCGTCCGATGCGCCGTCCAGCGCGCGGTAATCCTGCAGCCGGATGTCGATCGGCAGCCCCGCGCACAGCCGGCGCGCGTAGTCGGCCTGCTCGCGCGAGATGGTCACGCCCACGCCCGACACGCCATGGCGCTCGGCGGCGAACTTGAGCGCCTCGCCCCAGCCGCAACCGATGTCGAGCACGCGCATGCCGGGCCGCAGCCCCAGCTTGCGGCACACCAGGTCGAGCTTGGCTTCCTGCGCGGCATCGAGGTCGCGCGCCTCGCGCCAGTACGCGCAGCTGTAGACCAGGCGCTTGCCGAGCATCGCCTCGAACAGGTCGTTGCCCAGGTCGTAGTGGCGCTCGCCGACGGCAAGCGCGCGGCGGCCGGACTGCAGGTTGAGCAGGAACGCGCGCAGGTCGTCCAGGCGCGCGTGCAGGCCGTGCACGCGGTCGTCGACGCCATGCTCCATCAGCCGGAACAGCATTCCGTCGAGCGAACCGACGGTCCACCAGCCGTCCATGTAGGACTCACCGAGGCCGAGCGAGCCCTCGCGCAGCACGCGGCCGTAGAAGCGCGTGTCGGCGACCTGCGGGTCGCACTCGCCGGGGCCGCCGGGCTGCAGCCCGGCGGCTTGCATCAGCGCAACGACTCGGCCCCGCAGCGGGTGCATCAGCCTCCTTCGAACAACGCCTTGTAGTCGGGCGCAACGAGCGGCAGCAGCACTGCCGCCGGCACGTCCGCCGACTGTACGCCATCCGAGTACGGGCCGACCTGGTACGGCGGAAACACGAAGCGCAACGACTGGATCCGGCCATCCGGGCCAAGCAGCGGCTCGAACTGGTCGAAGTTCGACGCGGTGGGCGCCGTGCCCTCGTCGATCATGCGGCTGCCGTTGCGCAACATCTCCGCGCGGTCGCCGGGAACCGGCGCAGCCGCATCCACGCGCGCGGACAGGCCGGCGACGAGCTGGTCGCGCACGTCATCGGCGATGGGCTTCCAGTCGTCGGGCACGGGCACGAGGCGCGCCGCGGTGAGCGCCTCGCCCCGCTTCGGCAACCAGACGAAGCGCGCCACCAGGGGATTGCCGTGCGCGCCGCCGGTGTAGCTGCTGCCGCGCGCGGCGACGGCGACGATGTCGGGCGTCTCGGCCAGCATGCTGAAATCCAGCGCGAGGTCGTAGGGCGCGGTCGGCCGGGCGTCGCCGAGGCCCGAGACCGCCTGCATCACCTCGGCGCGCGCGGCATCGGCGTAGGCCTTCAGCAGCTTCGCGAGGCCGGGGTAGGCCTTCGCCGCCGGCGGATAGCTGATGCCGATGAGGTAGCGCGGGTCGCGCTGCATGACGTCCTCGAGCGCCACCGGCGCCTCGACGGCCGGGCCGACGGCTCCCGTCGCGGCAGCGCCCGGTGCTGCACTGGAACCCGCCGCGCCGCCATCGGGCGCGCCTCCGCGGCCGCAAGCCGCCAGCATCGCCAGCAAGCACAGCATCGACATCCCGATCCGCAGCATCGTGGCCTCCTCCTTCGACCACGCCACCGTAGCGGCCGCCACGTGATGCCTGAATGCAGGCCCGGCGCGCCAAAAACGAAAAAACCCGGCCGAAGCCGGGCTTTTCCTGGTCCACCGCGCGCGAACGCGCGGAGTGCCTGATCAGTGAATGATCAAACGGCCTGGACTTCGTCGGCCTGCAGGCCCTTCTGGCCCTGCACGACCTTGAACGAGACCTTCTGGCCTTCCTGCAGCGACTTGAAGCCGGTGCCCTGGATGGAACGGAAGTGCACGAACAGGTCCGCGCCGCTCTCCGGGGTGATGAAGCCGAAGCCCTTGGCGTCGTTGAACCACTTGACGGTACCAGTCTGACGATCCGACATGAAACTACTCCTTGAAACTAGGTTTTGGTGTACACGGCCGCATTCCCATCTGGAAAACGTACCGGACTGTCGAGCAAGGGGTAGAGACGCGTAGCGATGTAGCGGATCGTTTGGATCTACCGCATCGAAACCACGATGTACCGTGATCCCGCTTGGAACAGTGGGCGCACCTTAACCTACTTTGCCCCGGAAGTGTGAACGGGCGGACAAGGCCGGATCGGCCGCAGGTATGCCCCGCCTCCTGCACCCCCGTCCGCCGCGGGCGAGCGACCACCCTGGAGGAGGAACCCCGCCCCGGCCGCCCGGCCGGACGGATCACCAGTCGACGTGGTCAGGGAGCAGCCCCTGCAGCTCGGCCGTGGTCAGGTTCCGCCACTGCCCGGGCTTGAGGTGGCCCAGCTTCACGTTGCCGATCCGGACCCGGACCAGCTGCTTCACCCGCTGCCCGAAATGGGCGGCCATCAGCCGGATCTGCCGGTTCAGGCCCTGGACCAGGACGATCCGGAACCCGAAGCGCCCGAGCTTGCCCGTGCGGCACGGCAGGGTCGGCTCGCCGTGGACCGGCACCCCGCCCCGCGCCATGCCGCGCAGGAACTCGTCGGTCACCGGGTGGTTCACCGCCACCAGGTATTCCTTCTCCAGCTTGTTCTCGGCCCGGAGGATGGCGTTGACGATGTCGCCGTTGCTGGTGAGCAGGATCAGGCCCTCGGAGTCCTTGTCGAGGCGCCCGACCGGGAAGATGCGCTGCTCGTGGCCGACGCAGTCGACGATGTTGCCCTTCACCCCGGATTCCGTGGTGCTGGTGACGCCGACCGGCTTGTTGAGCGCGATGTAGACGTGGCGGCGCTTGCCGGCGCTCGCCTTGCGCGCGGCCAGCGGCTGGCCGTCGACGCGCACTTCGCCGCATTCGGCGAGCTCGGCGCCGACACGCGCACGCACGCCGTCGACGGTGACCCGGCCCTCGGCGATCAGGCGATCGGCTTCACGACGCGAGCAATGCCCGCTGTCGCTGATGAACTTGTTGAGGCGCATGCGTTAGGGGACGACGATGTCCGCCTGCTGCGGATGGCGCTGCACCCACACCGCCGCGTACTCGCAGGCCGGCCGCACCCGGTAGCCCTGCGCGCGCGCCCAGGCGAACACCGCGCCGACCAGGCGGCTGGCGATGCCGCGCCCGCCGAGCGCCTGCGGCACCTCGGTGTGGCGGATGGTCACGATGCCGTCGGCGAGACGGTAGTCCAGCAGCGAACGCTGGCCTTCCAGGTCCACCGTCCAGCGTTCCGCCGCCGGATCGTGGACCGGCGTTACCTCGATTGCACTCATGGGTGACTCCGGGATCGGCGCTGTCCGCGCTTTTCCAATTATGCGCCCTCAGCCGAGCGAGGGCTGCAGCAGATGGCCGAGGAAGGCGAGTCCGGCCCGCGGTTCCATGATCAGGGTGAACAGGATGCCGTAGCCGGCGCCCCACAGGTGCGCGCTGTGGTTGACGTTGTCGCTGCCTTGCCGCTCCATCCAGATCGAATAGCCGACGTAGAGCACGCCGTAGAGGATCGCCGGCACGGGCACCACGAACACGTAGATGGTCGCCCAAGGCTGCAGCAGGATGAAGGTGAACAGCACCGCGGACACGCCGCCCGATGCGCCCAGGCTGCGATAGCGGCTGTCGTGCCGATGCCGCAGGTAAGTCGGCAGGATCGCCACGACTATCGCCGACAGGTAGAACAGCACGAAGCCCGTTGCGCCGATGTAGGACACGAACCAGCCTTCGAGCGCCCTGCCGAAGAAGAACAGGGTGATCATGTTGAACAGCAGGTGCTGGAAGTCGGCGTGGATGAAGCCGTGCGTGACCAGGCGGTCGTACTGGTGCCTGCGGTCGATCGCCGGCGGCCAGAGGATCAGGCGTTCGGCGAGGCGCGCATTGTTGAACGCGAGCCACGACACGAGCACGGTCACGGCGATGATGAGCAAGGTGACCGGGCCGCTCAAGCCCACTCCTCCAGGCCTTCGGCCCCGTACAGCGCCGCGAACGACGGGCGCGCCTTCATGCGCGCCGCGTGGGCGGCAAGATGCGGCCACTCCGTCGCGGGCTTAGGCATGTTGCGCGACCAGCGCATCAGCATCGTCAGGTAGAAGTCGGCGACGCAGGGCGCGGCGCCGAGCAGGTACGGGTCCTTCGCGGCGAGGTGCGCGTCGATGCGGTCCCAGGCGGCCTCGATGCGCGGCTGCACGTGCGCGCGCGCCGCGTCGGCCTGGGCCTCGCCGGCGACTTCGTGCGGATACCACCAGATGCGGAACAGCGACTGCACGGCCTGCGCGAGGTGGAACATCCATTGCAGGCAGTCGCGGTGCGCGGGGTCTTCGACGGGAGGCACGAGCTTTGCCAGCGGATATTCCTCGGCCAGGTAGAGCGCGATCGCCGCGGCTTCGGTCATTGGCCTGCCGTCGAGCACCAGCGTCGGCACCACGCCGCTCGGGTTCAGCGCGAGGTAGTCCGGGGACTTCTGCTGCTTCGAGGCGAAGTCCACTGCGCGCAGTTCGTGCGGGACGCCAAGTTCGATGAGCAGCCAGTGCACGAGCAGGCTGGCGGCGCCGGGGGAGTAGTAGAGGATGGCCATGGCCCGGAACGTTATCATCGAAGCCGACTCCGCTCACGGGATCCGACCATGATGCCCCGCGCCCATTTGCGCGCCTGCCTGCTGGGCGCCTGCCTGGCAGCGGCGCTGCCCGCTGCAGCCCTCGCCGCCTCCACGGCCAGCGCTGCACCGGCACCGCCGGTGCCGACGCGCGCCGCACCCGCCGACGCCGCCCTGGCGACCGTCGCCGAACGTTCCGGCTTCCGGCGTACCGGCCGCTACGCCGAAGTCATCGCGCTGTGCGATGCCTTTGCCCGCGCCTGGCCCGACGCGGTGCGCTGCCAGGACTTCGGCACGTCGCCCGAAGGCCGCCCGATGAAGGTCCTGGTGGTCACCCGCAGCGGCGCGTTCACCCCTTCTGCCGTGGCCGCGCGCCACCTCCCCGTGCTGCTCGTCCAGGGCGGCATCCATGCCGGCGAGATCGACGGCAAGGACGCGGGCTTCCTCGCGCTGCGCGAGGTGCTCGAGGGCAAGGCCGCGCGCGGTGCGCTGGAGAAGCAGGTCTGGCTGTTCGTGCCGGTGTTCAACGTGGACGGGCACGAACGCTTCGCCGCGTGGAATCGGCCGAACCAGCGCGGCCCCGAGGAAATGGGCTGGCGCGCGACCGCGCAGGACTACAACCTCAACCGCGACTACATGAAGGTCGACACGCCGGAAATGGCAGCGATGCTGGCCCTGGTCGACGCGTGGGACCCGCTGGCGACGGTGGACCTGCACGTCACCGACGGCGCGAAGTTCCAGCACGGGGTGTCCGTGGAGGTGCAGCCGCTGCTCGCGGGCGATGCGGTGCTGGCCGGCGACGGGCGTGCGTTGCAGGCCGGCGTGATTTCGAGCCTTGATGCGAAGGGCGCGATGGCGCTGCCGTTCTACCCGGAATTCGTGGAAGGCGACAACCCGGCATCGGGCTTCGCCGGCTGGCTCAAGTCGCCGCGCTACTCGGACGGTTATTTCTGGCAACGCAACCGCTTCGGCATGCTGGTCGAAACGCATTCGTGGAAGGACTACCCGACCCGCGTGCGCATCACCCACGATGCGATCGTCGCGCTCCTCGAGCAGGTGCGCGACCACGGCGCGCAGTGGCGCGCGGATGCCGACGCCGCCGACGTGCGCGCCACGAAGCTCGCCGGCACGTCCGTGCCGCTGGACTGGAAGCCGACCGATCGCGTGCGCACCATCGATTTCCAGGGCTACGCATACACCCGCACGCCGTCGGACGTGTCCGGCGGCCTGTGGACGCAGTACGACGAGACGAAGCCGCAAACCTGGCACTTGCCGATGCGCGACGAGATGGTGCCGGCGCATGTCGCGGTCGCGCCCGGCGCGGGCTACCTCGTGCCGGTCGCCTGGGCTCCGGTCGTCGAGCCGCGGCTGCGCGCGCAGGGCATCACGTACCGGCGCCTCGATGCGGCGCTGCCCGCGGCGACGGTGCAGGCGTATCGCGCGGACAGCTTCGAGTTCGCGAAGCAGTCGTTCGAGGGCCGCCAGCGCTTGTCCATCGATGGTGCATGGAAGCCGGAAACGCACGCCGTGCGTTCGGGCAGCCTCTTCGTCCCGATCGCGCAGCCGAAATCGCGGCTCGTGATGGGCCTGCTCGAACCCGACGCGCCCGATTCGCTGCTGCAGTGGGGCTACTTCAACAACGCCTTCGAGCAGAAGGAATACATGGAGGGCTACGTCGCCGAGCAGGTGGCCCGCGGGATGCTGGAGGATCCGGCGGTCAAGGCCGAATTCGAGAAGCGCCTGCGCGAGGACAAGGCCTTCGCCGCCAGTCCGCGCAAGCGCCTGGAGTTCTTCGCGCGGCGGCACGCCTCGTGGGACGACCAGTACGGCATGTATCCGGTATTCCGGACCGACGCGGTGCCCTGACGCCGGGCGCCGCGCCGCCGGTCAGTGGTGCTTGAAGTACTGGATCTCGCGTTCGTGC
>DATJDY010000109.1:0-7349 GCA_035497155.1 Luteimonas sp. | reverse complement strand
CGCCGTCCTTCGGCCAGCGGATGCGACCGGACAGGTGGTCGCCGGTGCGCAGGTTGAAGCGGCGGATCTGCGAGGGCGAGATGTAGGTGTCGTCCGGGCCGGCCAGGTACGAGGCCTCGGCGGCGCGGAGGAAGCCGAAGCCGTCGGGCAGGATCTCGAGCACGCCGTCGGCGGCCACGCCTTCCGGCGTGCGGGTCAGCACCTTCAGCAGCGCGAAGATCACGTCCTGCTTGCGGGCGCGGGCGACGGTCTCGGCCAGGCCCAGCTGCTCGGCGATGTCGAGCAGCTTCTGCGCCGGCATCCGCTTCAGGTCGCCCAGCGAGTACTGCGGGAAATCCTCGGGGATGTTCGCCGGCCGGGTCTGGAACTGTTGCTGCTGCTCGGCGCCGTTGTCGTCGCGCGGCAGCCCGTCGTCGCGGAAGCGGTCGCGCTGGCGGTCGCGGCGGTTGCGGAAACGGTCGCGGCGGTTGTTGTTGTTGCCGTGGCGGTCGTTGCCGCCGCCCTGCTGGCCGTTGCCGTTCTGGCCGTTGCCATTGCCGCCGTCGTGCTGCGGCTGGTTGCCGACATCGGACGCGGGGGGAGGCGGCGCAGCCGCGGCGGGCGGCGCCGAAGGCGCGGAGGCCTGGGCGGCGGCCGGCGCTGCGGGGACTGCTGGAGCGGGTGCGGGAGCGGAAGCCGCGGGAGCGCCTTCGGCATTGCGGGGCGCGCGCGGGCGACGCACGCGCTTTTCGGCGTTATCGCCGGAATCCTGGGGGGTATCGTCGGACAAAGTGGTTAATCCTCGCGGATGCGAGCGCCCGGAACGGGCGGGAGGCCTTGGAAGAGGCGGGGAGGGATGCGGCAGCGGTGCGGCCGGGGCACCGAGGTGCCGGGCGCTGGTGCCGGTGAGGCAAAACTAGCACCGCGCCCGCGGCGCGGCAAGGGGACGGGGCGAGATGGTTCAGTCGGTAGCGGGCGCCAGCGGGCGCCTCGGCGCCCGCCCGGGGGTGCTTCGGCTTACAGCGCCTTGTCGATCATCTGGGTGAGCTGGGCCTTGCCGACGGCGCCGATCTGGGTGGCCTGGACCTGGCCGCCCTTGAACAGCAGCAGCATCGGGATCGAGCGCACGTGGTACTTCAGCGCGGTCGCCTGGTTGGCGTCGACATCGACCTTCACCACCTTGGCCTTGCCCGCGTACTCGCTCGCGATCTGGTCCAGGGCGGGGGCGATCATCTTGCACGGGCCGCACCACTGGGCCCAGAAATCGACCAGCACGGGCTCGTCGGACTGCAGGACGGCGCTGTCGAAATCGGCGTCGGTGGCGTGGATCACGGTGTCGGACATGGGGACTCCTTCGGTAATACGGCCCGCCGCCGCCGGGCAGGGACGGGATGCTGTTAGACTTGGAACGCTCTAAATGAGGGTGTTCCTGGCGGGGATCAAGCGCTCAGCGCGACCCCGGGGCGCCCACCGGCAGTCTGCTTCGCGGATGCCTCCCACGCAAGCGCCGCGTTCCGGCGCCCGCCGCCCGATCGGGAAGCCCGCTTTCGCAAACACGCCCGCAAGCACGCCGCACGCACGCCAGCGCGTACGCCGACGCACGCAAATCCACGCAATCCATTCGAAGACCTCGCATCCCAAGCATGAGCGACAAGCCACTCACCGATATCGCCTTTTCCTCCTTCGACCTGCATCCGGCCACGCTGGCCGGCCTCGAAGGCGCCGGATTCTCCCGCTGCACCCCGATCCAGGCGCTGACCCTGCCGATCACCCTCGCCGGGCGCGACGTCGCCGGCCAGGCGCAGACGGGCACCGGCAAGACCCTCGCGTTCCTCGTGACGGTCGTGAACCGCCTGCTGACGCGCCCCGCGCTCGCCGAGCGCAATCCCGAGGATCCGCGCGCGCTGATCCTCGCGCCGACGCGCGAGCTCGCCATCCAGATCCACAAGGACGCGGTGAAGTTCGCGTCCGACCTCGGCCTGAAGTTCGCGCTCGTCTACGGCGGCGTCGACTACGACAAGCAGCGCTCGATCCTGCAGGCCGGCGCCGACGTGATCATCGCGACCCCGGGCCGCCTGATCGACTACGTCAAGCAGCACAAGGTCGTGAGCCTGCACGCCTGCGAAGTCTGCGTGCTGGACGAAGCCGACCGCATGTTCGACCTCGGCTTCATCAAGGACATCCGCTTCCTGCTGCGGCGCATGCCGATCCGCACCGAGCGCCAGACCATGCTGTTCTCCGCGACGCTGAGCCACCGCGTGCTCGAGCTCGCGTACGAGCACATGAACGAGCCCGAGAAGATCGTCGTCGAGACCGAGCACATCACCGCCGCGCGCGTCCGCCAGAAGCTCTACTACCCGGCCGACGAGGAAAAGCTGCCGCTGCTGCTGGGCCTGCTCTCGCGCAGCGAGGGCGCGCGGACCATGGTGTTCGTGAACACCAAGGCCTTCGTCGAGCGCGTGGCGCGGGCGCTGGAGCGCAACGGCTACCGCGTCGGCGTGCTTTCGGGCGACGTGCCGCAGAAGAAGCGCGAGTCGCTGCTGAAGAAGTTCCAGGCCGGCCAGCTCGAGATCCTGGTCGCCACCGACGTGGCCGCGCGCGGCCTGCACATCGACGGCGTCAGCCACGTCTACAACTATGACCTGCCGTTCGACGCCGAGGACTATGTCCATCGCATCGGCCGCACCGCGCGGCTGGGCGCCGAGGGCGACGCGATCAGCTTCGCCTGCGAGCGCTACGCGATCTCGCTGCCGGACATCGAGGCCTACATCGAGCAGAAGATCCCGTCCGAGCCGGTCACGTCCGAGCTGATGACGGCGCTGCCGCGCGCACCCCGCGCGCCGGTGGCCGCGGTCGAGGGCGACGAGGGCGAGGACGACAGCATCGGCACGATCTTCCGCGAGGCGCGCGAGCAGCGCGCTGCCGACGAGCAGCGCCGCGGCGGTGGCCGCACCGGCAGCCGCAGCGCCGGCCCGCGCAGCGGCCCGGGCGGCAGCCGCAGCGCCGGCGGCGAAAGCCGCGGCGAGCGGGGTCCCCGCACCGGCGAGCGCGGCCCGCGCAAGCCGCGCGATGGCGAGGGTCCCGTGGCCGCGCGGACGGCCGGGGCGGTGGCCCCGGCCACGGTCGCGCCGGTCGTCGCTGCCGGTAGCGTGGCGCCCGGCGCCGAGCTGGCCGGCGACGGCCAGGCCCCGCGCAAGCGTCGTCGCCGCCGTGGCGGCCGCCGCACCGATGGCGCCGAGGGCGCGCAGGCGCAGGGCGCCGGTCACGACGACGCCCGCCAGGCGGGGCGCCAGCCTTCTTCCGGCAAGCCCGCGCCCGGCAAGTCCGGCCAGCGCGACGACAAGCGCGGTGGCAGCCGCCATTCGCCGCCGCCCGCATCGCGCGGCGAGGCCGGCGGTTCGCTGCTGTCCCGGATCGGGCGCGGACTGCGGTCGCTGGTGACGCGCGCGCCCCGCTCGCAGCACTGAGCCCCGCGGCCTAGAATCGCGGCATGCCAGCCGTCCTGCGCTTCGACAACGTCAGCAAGCAATATCCGGGCGGCCATGCCGCCCTGAGCGACGTCAGCTTCGAGGTCCAGCCCGGCGAGATGCTCTTCGTCACCGGCCACTCGGGCGCGGGCAAGAGCACCCTGCTCAAGCTCATCCACCTCGCCGAGCGGCCCAGCCGCGGCGCGGTCCTGTTCGGCGGGACGAACCTGCTGAAGGTCCGCGGCCGGCGCGTGCCGCTGCATCGGCGCGAGGTCGGCGTGGTGTTCCAGGACCACCGCCTGCTGGCCGACCGCAGCGTGCAGGAGAACGTCGCGCTGCCGCTGATCCTGCGCGGCATGAAGCGCGGCGAGATCGGCAAGCGCGTGCGCTCGGTCCTCGACCGCCTCGGCCTGGCGGCGCGCGAACGCGCGCTGCCGACCCAGCTTTCGGCCGGCGAGCAGCAGCGCGTCGGCATCGCCCGCGCCCTGGTCGGCGAGCCGCGCCTGCTCGTCGCCGACGAACCCACCGGCAACCTCGATCCCACCCTGTCGGCGGAGATCATGGCGCTGTTCGCCTCGCTCCCCGAACGAGGCACCAGCGTGCTGGTCGCCAGCCACGACCTCGGCCTGGTGAAGCGCATGCGGCACCGCGTGCTGGTCCTCGACCACGGCCAGCTCGTCGACGACATTTCGCCGGAGGACCTGGCGGATGAGTAGCAACGGCGGGAATGGGGAAGAGGGAATGGGGAAGGGGGACGACATGCGATCGGGCGGTCGCCAGTCGAACCCGCATCACTCGGGTCTGGGCGCGTGGCTGGACCATCACGTCTATAGCCTCGTCGCGAGCCTCGGCCGTTTCCTCGGCAAGCCGTGGTCGAGCGCGCTCACCGTGGGCGTGATGGCGGTGGCGCTCGCGCTGCCGCTCGGCCTGTGGCTGGTGCTCGGCAACGTCGCGCGCTTCTCCGGCCAGGTGCAGCAGTCGCGCGAGATCGGCGTGTTCCTGAAGCAGGACGTGGATGCCGCGCACGCGAGCGCGCTCGCCGACACGCTGCGCGGCCGCAACGACGTGGCCAAGGTCGAACTGCGCACGCCGGAACAGGGCCTCGAGCAATTGCGCGCGGCCGGCCTCGGCGACGCCATCGACGCGCTGGGCGACGACGCGGCGAACCCGCTGCCGAGCCTGCTGATCGTGACGCCCGCGGGTGACGAAACGCTGCTCGCCTCGTCGCTGCAGGCGTTGCCGGAGGCGGGCCTGGTCCAGCACGACGCGCTGTGGCGCAAGCGGCTCGACGGCTGGCTGCGCTTCGGCAACCGCGTCGCGCTGGTGCTGGCGGCGTTGCTCGGCCTGGGAGCACTGCTCGTGGTCGGCAACACGGTGCGCCTGGACATCCAGTCGCGCCGCGAGGAAATCGCGGTGCTGCAGCATCTGGGCGCGACCGACGGCTTCATCCGCCGGCCGTTCCTCTACCTCGGCGCGTGGTACGGCCTGGGCGCGGGTGCGCTCGCGATCGGCCTGCTCACGCTCGCCGCGATCGCCCTGCGCGCGCCGCTCGCCACGCTCGCGGCGAGCTACGGCAGCGATTTCGCACTCGACGGCTTCCCGCCCGCCACCGCAATCGGTGTCGTGGTTGGCTCGGTGGTGCTCGGCTGGCTCGGCGGCGGCGTCGTCGCCGGCCATTTCCTGCGCCAGACGCGACCCACCGACACCTGACGACACGCGACAGACGAGCACACGTGCAGAATCACGCCATGGAAGCGCAGTCCGCCACCAGCCTCGCCAAGCTCCGGCACGTCGTCACCGATGCGCCGCGGGTGATGGTGGTCGATGGTTCGAAGCTCGTCCGCAAGTTGATCGGCGACGTGCTGCAGCGCCAGCTGCCCGGCGCGCGCGTCATCGCCTGCGAGGGACTCGAGAGTGCGCGCGCCGCGCTCGCCGCCGAGCCCGTGGACCTCGTGACCACGGCACTGGTGTTGCCCGATGGCGACGGCCTCGCCGTCGCGCGCCTGGTGCGCGAAGCCGCAGGCCAGAGCTACGTGCCGGTGATCGTGGTCTCCGGCGACGTGCAGTCGCGGCTCGAGGCGCGCAGCCTCAACGACGACGTCACCGACTATTTCGACAAGGCGCTCGGCCACCAGGCGCTCGCCGAGTTCATCCGCGGCTACGTGCAGCCCGAGCCGGTGCCCGGCGCGCGCGTGCTCTACGTCGAGGACAGCCGCGTGGTCGCGGTGGCGACCAAGCGCATGCTCGAGCGCCAGGACCTCGAGGTGCTGCACTTCACCGAGGCCGAAGGCGCGCTCGACTACCTGCGCGGCGGCCATGCGCGTGGCGTGGTCGGCGCCGACCTCATGCTCACCGACGTCTACCTGAAGGGCCAGCTCAGCGGCGTCGAGCTGCTCGCCGAGATCCGCGGCCCGCTCGGCTATTCCAAGCGCGTGCTGCCGGTGCTGGTGATGACCGGCGACGCCAACGTCGAGAACCAGAGCCAGCTGCTGCGCGACGGCGCCAACGACCTGGTGCTCAAGCCGATCGAGGAGCGCCTGCTGGTGACCAAGACCCTGTTCCAGCTGCGCGTGGCGCGCCTGCCGGAACAGCGGAGCTTCTGAGGTGCGCGACGCGCCGGCCGACGACCGCATCGCGGCCGGCGCGGCCGCCGCCGACGCTGGCGACCGCATCCACCTCGAACCATCGTGGAAGACGCGCGTCGGCGATTACCTGCGCACGCCGCAGATGCAGGAGCTCTCGGCATTCCTGCGCGCGCGTCGCGCGGCGGGCGCGCGCATCTACCCGGCTGCGCGCGACATCTTCGCGGCGTTCGATGCGACGCCGTTCGACGCGGTGAAAGTGGTGATCCTCGGCCAGGATCCCTACCACGGCCCCGGGCAGGCGCACGGTCTGTGCTTCTCGGTGCAGCCGGGCACGGCGATCCCGCCGTCGCTCGACAACATGTTCAAGGAATTGCAGCGCGACCTCGGTGTTCCGCGCCCCGACAACGGCTGCCTCCTGCCCTGGGCGCAGCAGGGCGTGCTGCTGCTGAATGCGGTGCTGACGGTCGAGGACGGCCGCGCCGGCGCGCATGCGGGCAAGGGCTGGGAAGGCTTCACCGACCACGTCGTCGAGACGTTGGCGCGCGAGCGCGAGGGCCTCGTGTTCCTGCTCTGGGGCGCCTACGCGCAGAAGAAGGGCGCGGTGATCGATCCGCGCCGCCACAAGGTGCTGAAGGCGCCGCACCCCTCGCCGCTGTCGGCGCATCGCGGCTTCATGGGCTGCGGGCATTTCTCCGCGGCGAACGAATATCTCGCGCGCCGCGGCGAGCGGCCGATCGACTGGGCGTTGCCCGCCAGCCCCGCCACGTCCGCTTGACACGGAATGTGATGAGATTCGTGTACGGAACCCGCCCCGGGACCGTGAAACGTTCCATGAATGGAACGCTGCGGAACCCTGGCCGTCCTTAGCAGTCATACCTACCCACTGCTAAACTCGATCCCATGAACGAGGCCGCCATGTCCCCGACCCGACCCTCCACCACCGCCCTGACGCCTGCCCTGGCCGTCGGCAGCCTGCCGGTTCCCTCCGCGCTCGGCTCGCTCGATGCCTACGTCGGCGCCGTGCACCGGATCCCGGTGCTGTCGGTCGAGGACGAGCAGCGACTGGCGCGCCGCTATCGCGACAACGAGGACCTCGACGCCGCGCGCGAGCTGGTGATGTCGCACCTGCGCTTCGTCGTGCACGTCGCCCGCGGCTACAGCGGCTACGGCCTGCAGCTGGGCGACCTGATCCAGGAAGGCAACATCGGCCTGATGAAGGCGGTCAAGCGCTTCGACCCCACGGTCGGCGTGCGCTTGGTCAGCTTCGCGGTGCACTGGATCCGCGCCGAGATGCACGAGTTCATCCTGAAGAACTGGC
>DATJDY010000108.1:0-2770 GCA_035497155.1 Luteimonas sp. | reverse complement strand
TCCCGCCTGCCGGCGGCGAAGGTGTCGGCGATGCTATCCATGGGTCTCCGAGCGCATGGCGGATCCGGGCGTCGCGCCCGGTGGAGGCGAAGCTGCGCGGCGGGCGTCCGGGACGGCGCGCCCAGCTCCCCGCAGCACCGCCAGGTAGTAGCGCGCCAGCGCCCGCACGGCTTCCCGGCGCGTGGGGCGCACGACGATCACCATGGCGTCGCCGCGGTCGACGTCGACGTGCTCGCGCCAGTACGCCGCGACTTCGGGCTCGACGACGCGCGCCAGGTTCTTGCCGCCGTAAAGGCTCTTCCCGTAGCAGCCCCGGATCACCGAGCAATCGCCCGCGAACGGCCTGGCGGGCGAAAGCGCGCGCGCGACGAACCCGGCGACGCGCAGGCCGCCCGCTTCGTCGCGCGCGCCCGGCGCACCGATGCCGGGGAAGACCGAACGCCTGGAAGCCGCCTGCGCGAGCCGGTAGACCACGGGATTCTGCGTCCTGAAGGCGCAGGGCGCAGGCAGCAGGAACCGCTTGAAGCACATGAAGATGTACTCGTGGACGAGCATCTCCCCTAACGTGTATCCGCCCGCGCCGGAGCGGAGCGCGCGTGGCCGCACGTTGAGCGTGTCCACGTAAAGGACCTTGCGGCGGCCCTTCCGCATCCAGCGCACGCCGGTCCAGCCCGCGAACGCACCGTCCAGGTGCAGTGTCCAGAGTTCGTCGACCGTCTCGAAGTAATCGGAACGGCCGTTCCAGTAGTGCGCGGTGTCGGAGCGGTAGATCGCGTCCGTCACTTGCGAGAACTGCGCGAGCAGGTCGCGCTGCAGGCCGGGGTCCAGGCGACTGGCGGGCTTGCGCAGCCGCAGGAAGACGAAGCGCCCGCGGCGGATCCGGCGGGCGCCGGCGTGGCGCAGCGCATCGAAAATGAGCAGCGTTTCGCTGCCCGTACGTGCTTCATCCATGATTGAGCGCGATGTCCGTATCGAAAAAACGCCCCTCGTCCGAGGGGCGGCGTTGCAGGTTTCAGGATAGCACGCTGTCCCGGCCGGACGACAAGGCCGCGGCGCGGGGAGCCAGGTGGCCGGCGAGGAAGGCCGCGGTTTCCGCCAGCGCTGCCCTCGCCTCCGGCACGACGCTCGCGAACGTGGGAAACGCATGCAGTTGGCCCGGCCATGCGCGCAGCACCGACGGCACGCCGGCCGCCCGCGCGCGCTGCTGCAACCGCCGCGAATCGTCCAGCAGGAGTTCGCCGCTCGCCGCGTGCAACAGCAGTGGCGGCAAACCCTCCAGGCACGCGAACAACGGCGAAACCCGGGGATCCTGCAGGCTTTCCCGCCCTGCATAAGCGCGGGCCGCAGCGCGGAGGAAGCCGCGGGTCAGCATGCTTTCGCCGCCGCGACCGTCGCGCGGCGCGTCTCCCGAAAGCGTCAGGTCGACCCATGGGGAGAAGCAGGCGATCGCGGCGGGCGACGGCGCTCCCAGCGACCGCAATCCGATCGCCGCGGCCAGCGCCAGGTTGCCGCCCGCCGAATCGCCGGCCAGCGCGATCGACTGCGCGGGTACGCCGGCGGCCAGCAGGCCTTCGTACGCGGATATCGCATCCAGCAGCGCGGCCGGGAACGGATGCGACGGCGCGAGCCGGTACTCGACGAGGAGCACGCGCGCACCGGACTCGTGCGACAACCGCCATGCGGTGTCGCGATGCGTGCGCGCCGATCCTGCGACGAACGCCCCGCCATGCAGGTACACGATGACCGGCGCGCCGTGCGGATCGGCGGCGTCGACCCACTGGCACGGCACGCCGCCGACGCTCGCGGGGGCGACGCGGACGTGCCGCGGCAGCGGCAGCAGGGAGGCACCGCGCTCCAGCGTGCGATCGAGCAGCACCGCCGACTCCGGGAAGCCGAGGCGCGCCATGCGCGCCTGCAGCGCGCAGCGCACGGCGGCCGCGCAGAGCCCGGACTGCCAGCTCACGGTTGCTGCGCGACCGGAGCGGACCCGTCGGCATCCAGCCCGAAGCGCTGCTGGAACTGCCGGCGATGGTCGTGATAACCGGAAACGATGCCGAGCCTGTGCATGAGCCGGATCAGCAGGAACGGCACGTCGATCTGGCCGGGAAGGAAGGCCGTGTTGGCCGAAGCGCGGAACGCATGGTGGTTGTTGTGCCATTCGCCGGCCAGGTAGCCGTAGATGCGCTGGTTCAGCGCCAGCGACTTGCGGTCGAAGTCCCGGCCGTCCACCTGATTCGGGCGCTCGGGCGTGCCGTGGCCCCTGAAGTTGAAATCGCGGACCACCACGTGCCACGAGAACTGCGCCGCGAGCCAGGCCATCAGCAACGGCATTCCCCCCGCGAGGCCCCAGACGATCCCCCATGACAGGTTGGCGAACACCCAGCGTGCCAGGTAATGCGGGATGTATTCGACGCAACCCCAGCGGCGGAACGAGGCATGGCTGGAGAACGGCATCGACAGGTGCGCGAGGCGCGCCTTGAGCGCGGTGAACTGCTGTTCCGTGATGTCGGTGTCGACCTCGAAGTAGGAAGCGGTGTAGTTGCCGAGCCAACCCAGGTGCGGGCCGTTGGGATCGTCGTCGCCATCGGACCTGGTGTGGTGGACGTGGTGCACGAGCGCGTACGCTTCTTCCCGGTAACCCAGCGGGTTGAGCCACAGGCACAGCCGCGGATAGATCCTGCTGGAGAACGCGAATGCGCGATGGCAGCAGTACCGGTGGTACCAGACCGTGTTGGTGAAATTGGCGAGCACCGTGAACATCGCGAGGTAC
>DATJDY010000107.1:0-19233 GCA_035497155.1 Luteimonas sp. | reverse complement strand
GGCCAGCAGCAGCGACGACATCCGGCGCCGGTAGCGGCCGACCAGGTCCTCGTCGTCCACCACGCGGAACGCATCGATCAGCGCCTTGCGCGGCAGGCCGTCCTGGAAATTGCGGTCGCGGCGCAGCATCTCGAGGAACTGCTCGAGCCCGGCCTCGGCGTCGCCCGAGACGATGCTTCGCGCGCCGAGCAGGTGGCGCGCGCGCAGGTCGGCGGGGTCAGACGCGATTGCGGCTTCGAGCACCTCGCGCGGCGGCGCGTCCTCGAGCAACGCGGCAAAACCAAGCCGCGCGCGTGCGCGCACGGCGCGGTCGTCGGTGGCCAGGTTCGCGGGCAGCGCATCCAGCAGCCTTTCCGCTTCGTGGGCGCCGCCGGTGGCGAGCAGGGCGAGCGCGAGGTCGAGCTTGAGCGCGTCGTTGTCGGGTTCGGCCTCGACCGCCTTGCGCAGGCGCATCACCTCCTCGTGTGGATCGAGTGGCGCCGCGGGTGCCGAATCGGCAGCGTCTTCGGCCGCGTCCGCGGCGGCCGGCTCGATGCCGTGGTGCTTCAGGAATTCGCGCAGCTGGCCCTCCGGCAACACGCCCGGGAAGCCGTCGACGAGCTGCCCGTCCTTGGCCAGGATCACCGTCGGCACCGAGCGGATCTGGAACGCGGCCGCGAGCTGCTGTTCCTGGTCCACGTCCACCTTGGCCAGTTCGAAGGCACCGTGGTACTCGGCCGCGAGCTTCTCGAGGATCGGGCCCAGCGTCTTGCACGGCCCGCACCAGGTCGCCCAGAAATCGACCAGCACCGGCACCTGCATCGAGCGCTGGATGACGTCCGCCTCGAAGCGGTCGGTGGTGGCGTCGAAAACGTGCGGCCTGGTGGTATCGGCGGTCATGGTCGGGTCCGGGGGAGGATGTCCGGGAGATGGAGGCGCGCCGCGCTCAATGCAACGGGCGGCGATCGATGTAAAAAATACTTGACATCCGCCGAGGTGAATGTAACCTCCACATTACATCAAGTCCGGTACAGGTGACATTCCATGGCAGCCTTCTCCCCGCGCAACCGACTCATCGCGTGCCTGGCGCTGGCCGGCATCGGGTTGGCGCTGTTCTTCGGTGGCAACTACCGGGACATTCCGGGCTTGTCCGGGGATTTCCCGGTCGGCTGGCTCGGCACCTGCCTGTTCGTCGCGGCGGTGTGGTTCTGCGTCGGCCTGGTCCACCGGATCCCGCACAGCGACGAGGAAGCCGCGATCGCGCCCGGCGAGTGGCAGGCGTGGGTCGGCATCGCCTTCGTCGGCGCGGTGCTCGTCGCGACGATCCTCAAGATGCACCTGTTCCTGCCGGAGGTGCCGATCGGCCACAACCCGGACACCAACGCGGCGGGCCGGAGCATCGGCACGCTGTTCGTGGCCTGGCTGGTGCTGGTGCACGTGCTCAAGAAGCGCTGGGCGGGCACCGTGCTCGCGGACGAGCGCGACACGCGCATCCAGTTGGCCGCCGGCCAGTGGGGGCGCGGCGCCACCGCCTTCTGCGTGATCGCGATCGCGCTGATGCTCGGCTTCAGCCCCACCGAACGCCTGCGCGAATTGAGCTATCCGTACATCGCACAGTTGTTGATGCAGGCGCTGTTGTGGGGCCTGTGGTTCGAGCAGGTCGCGGCGGCGGTCCTGTACTGGCGCGATCGCCGGGCCGCCGCATGACCGGCACGCTCGTCGCCAACGAGATCCGCCGCCTGCGCTTCGAGCGCGGGGGAATGACGCAGCAAGCGCTGGCCGATGCCTGCGGCGTCACCCGGCAAACCATCATCGCGCTGGAAGCGGGGCGCTATGCGCCGTCGCTGGAACTCGCCTTCCGCATCGCGGACGCGCTGGGCACGCGCATCGAGGAGGTCTTCCAATGGAACAGGGGCAAATGAGCATGCGGCATCCGGGCGGAGCGTCGCGGAAAGGATTGCGGGTCCTTGCATGGCTGGTCGGCGTGGTCGTCGCGCTGGTCCTGCTGCTGGCGGGCTGGGTGTGGTGGTCGGTGGCGCACGCCGACACGACTACGCCGCCGGCCCGGCAGGGACAGGTGGATGCGCGGTTGTATGTGCGCGGTGACGGAGCGAAGCATCCGCTGCTGGTCGGCCTCGGCGGCAGCGAAGGCGGCAACGCGTGGGCGACGGATCCGTGGAAGCGGCAGCGCGAACGCTTCCTCGACCAGGGTTACGCGATGCTGGCGCTGGGCTATTTCGGTACGCCGACCACGCCCGAACACCTCGACAGGATCTCGGTCGATGCGGTGCATGACGCGATCGAGCGTGCAAAGCAGGACCCGCGCGTGGACGCGCGCTGCGTCGCGGTGATCGGCGGCTCGCGCGGTGCCGAACTGGCGCTGCTGCTGGCCAGTGCGTATCCCGACATCCATGCGGTCGTGGCCATCGTGCCCGGCAGCGCGGTGTTCCCGGCGCTGACGCCGGCGATGGCGACGCCGGGCTTCGTGCTGCACGGCAAGCCGCTGCCCTTCGTGCCGGTGCCATGGAGCGCGGCGCCGGCGCTGCTCACACGAGACCTGCGCGGCGCCTTCGAAGCGATGATGCGCGACCAGGCGGCGATGGCGCGTGCCGCGATCCCGGTCGAAGACATCCACGGGCCGGTGATGTTCGTCTCCGCGACGCAGGACGAAACCTGGCCGTCGCGCGAAATGTCCGATGCGATGGTCGCGCGCATGCACGCGCACGGCTTCCGCTACCCCGTGGAGCATCTCCCGGTCGAAGGCGGACATCGCGAGCCGCTGGACGAATTCCCGCGCATGGAACGCTTCCTGCGCGACAACTTCACGAACCGTTGCGGAGGAGCACGATGATGGGCAGGCGAGAACTGACGGCGTTGGTGGGATTCCTCGGCGCGGTGGCCGGCAGCCTCTACCTCGGTTGGCTGCTGTTCTGGCACTGGCCGGGCAGCGGCGCTGCCGGCGCGGACCACGACACGCCGGCGTCGCCGCTGTTCATGGGCTTCAGCGCGTATGCCATCGCGATCGCGGCGTTGCAGAACTGGCGCCGCAACGAACCGCTGGCGGACGAGCGCGACGTCGCGATCGACGGCGCGGCCGCGAAGCACGGGTTCTATGCGCTCGCGCTGCTGAACCTGGTGGCGGGCGTCGCGGTGCAGGCGAAGCCGGAGCTGGTCCCGCAGTTCGGTGCCGAGTGGATCCGCTATGGCCTGCTGTGGCTGGTGTTGCTGGCGCTGGCGGTCTTCGGCGGTTCCCAGCTGTACCGGTACCGTCGCGGATGAACCGGATCGCGCTGCATGCGGGCTGGCTGGCGGCCGTGCTGTTCCTCGCGGCGCTGGGGGGGTTGGGCGCGACGCTCCCGGGTTTTTCGCAGTCGCTGCAGGCGGTGGACCTGCTCGGTGCGCGCGGCGTGCCGCATGCCGCGGCCTGGAATGCGCTGGGTTATGCGCTGCCCGGGCTGCTCGTCGCCGTCTTCGCGGTCGCGCTGCAGCGTCCGCTCGCGCGGGCCGGTGTCGGCGCGACGGGACGCATCGGCGGCTGGCTGCTGATGTTCTCCGGGCTGGCATTCGCGGCGCAGGGCGTGCTGCCGCTCGACCTGCGGCTGCTGGACGGTGCGGATTCGAAGGCCCATGTCGCCGCGGCCATGCTGTCGCTGGTGGCCTGGCTGCCGTCGGCGCTGCTGCTGCCGCTGGCCTTGCTCGGGCGGGTGGCGTGGCGCGTCGCGGTGGTGGCCGGGCCGCTGCTCGTGGCGGTTGCGATCTGCTGCCTCGGGCTGCCGCCGCAGGCGTGGGAGGGCATGGGCGCCGGCCCGGGCTTCGCCCAGCGGCTGGGCCTGTGCGCGCAGTTCGCGTGGCCGGCGTTGGCGGCTTTTTGTGCGCTGCGGTAGGCTTCAAGGTCCGTTCCCATCCGCAAGCGCATCGTGGCCCACGACCCCGCCAGTCCTGCCGTCCCCCAAGAGCAAGCCGGTCATGAGCCGGCCGGCTACGACCCCGCGTCGGTCGAAGCCGCCGCGCAGGGCTACTGGAGCAGGACCCGCGCCTACGAGGTGACGGAGGATCCGTCGCGGCCGAAGTTCTACTGCCTGTCGATGCTGCCGTATCCGTCGGGCGCGCTGCACGTCGGCCACGTGCGCAACTACACGATCGGCGACGTGATCAGCCGCTACCAGCGGATGTGCGGCCGCAACGTGCTGCAGCCGATGGGCTGGGACGCGTTCGGCCTGCCCGCCGAGAACGCCGCGATCAAGCACCACACCGCGCCGGCGAAGTGGACGTACGCCAACATCGAGCACATGCGCGCGCAGCTGCAGGCGATGGGTTACGCGATCGACTGGACCCGCGAATTCGCGACCTGCAGCCCCGACTACTACGTGCACGAGCAGCGCATGTTCGTGCGGTTGATGAAGCACGGCTTGGCGTACCGCCGCAACTCGGTCGTGAACTGGGATCCGGTCGACCAGACCGTGCTCGCGAACGAACAGGTCGTCGATGGGCGCGGCTGGCGCACCGGCGCGATCGTCGAGAAACGCGAGATCCCGCAGTGGTTCCTGAAGATCACGGACTACGCGCAGGAACTGCTCGACGGCCTCGACACGCTCGACGGCTGGCCGGAGCCGGTCAAGACGATGCAGCGCAACTGGATCGGGCGCAGCGAAGGCCTGGAGATCGACTTCACCGTCGCCGACGCGCACTTCAACCCGACCGGTGAACGCCTCACGGTGTTCACCACGCGCCCCGACACGTTGATGGGCGCGACCTTCGTCAGCATCGCCGGCGAGCACCCGCTCGCGCTGCGCGCGGCGCAGGGCAATCCCGCGCTCGCGGCGTTCATCGAGGAACTGCGCCACGGTGGCGTCTCCGAGGCGGAACTGGAGACGCAGGAAAAGCGCGGCATGGACACCGGCGTGCGCGTGCTGCACCCGGTGACCGGCGACGCGATGCCGGTCTACGTCGCCAACTTCGTGCTGATGGGTTACGGCACCGGCGCGGTGATGGCGGTGCCCGGGCACGACCAGCGCGACTGGGAGTTCGCGCAGGCCTACCAGCTGCCGGTCCGCATGGTGGTGATACCGGGCGAAGTGCGCGATGCGCTCGCCGAACTCGCTCGCCACGTCGGTTCGCACGAGGATGCGATGGCCGCCGCGCTGGGCGAATCCGCCGCGATCGACGCCTACGACGTGGGTGCGGCGGTGCAGGTGGTGCGCGAATACCAGCGCCGCATCGACGAGGAATCGGCGTACACCGGCCGCGGCTGGCTGGTGAATTCCGGCGAGTTCGACGGCCTCGACTTCGACGCGGCCTTCGCCGCGGTCGCGAAGCGCCTCGAGCGCGACGGCAACGGCAAGCGCAAGGTCAACTTCCGCCTGCGCGACTGGGGCGTGAGCCGCCAGCGCTACTGGGGTTGCCCGATCCCCGTCGTGTACTGCGACAAGTGCGGCGCGGTGCCGGTGCCGGAAGACCAGTTGCCGGTCGTGTTGCCGGAGGACGTCGAATTCTCCGGGGTGAAGTCGCCGATCAAGGCCGACCCCGAGTCGCGCAGGACGACGTGCCCGCAGTGCGCGGGCGCCGCCGAGCGCGAGACCGACACCTTCGACACCTTCATGGAGTCGAGCTGGTACTACGCGCGCTACACCTCGCCTGGCGCGCCGACGCAGGTGGACCAGCGCGCCGACTACTGGCTGCCGGTCGACCAGTACATCGGCGGCATCGAGCACGCGATCCTGCACCTGCTGTATTTCCGCTTCTACCACCGGCTCATGCGCGACCAGGGGCTGGTGGAGAGCGACGAACCCGCGACGCGGCTGCTCACGCAGGGCATGGTCGTCGCCGAAACCTATTACCGCGAAGGCCAGGGCGGCCGCCGCGAATGGATCAACCCCGCCGACGTCGAACTGCGCCGCGATGCGCACGGCCACGTCGCCGGCGCGGTGCTGAAGGCCGACGGCCAGCCGGTCGGCATCGGCGGCATCGAGAAGATGTCGAAGTCCAAGAACAACGGCGTCGATCCGCAGGCGATGGTCGGCCGTTACGGCGCCGACACGGTGCGCCTGTTCTCGATGTTCGCCGCGCCACCCGAGCAGTCGCTGGAGTGGAGCGAGGCGGGCGTCGAAGGCATGGCGCGTTTCCTGCGCCGGTTCTGGCGCGAAGTCACGACGCACGCTTCGCAGCCGGACCATCCGGTGGCCGATCCGTCGGCGCTGGACGCGGCGCAGAAGACGCTGCGCCGGCAGCTGCACGAAACGATCCAGAAGGTCGGCGACGACTACGGCCGCCGCCACAGCTTCAACACCGCGATCGCGGCGCTGATGGAACTGTTGAACCACGTGTCGCGCTTCACCGATCGTTCCAACCAGGGCCGCGCGGTGCGCCACGAGGCGCTCGAGGCGATGGTGCTGCTGCTCAACCCGGTCACGCCGCATGTGTCGCACGCGCTGTGGCAGGTGCTCGGCCATCCGGAAACGGTGCTCGAGGACGTGCCGTTCCCGCGCGCCGACCCGGCGGCGCTGGCGCGCGACAGCGTGACGATCGCGGTACAGGTGAACGGCAAGCTGCGCGGCACGATCGAGGCGGCGCCGGGCGCGGCGCGCGAGGTGGTCGAAGCCGCGGCGCTGGCCGAGCCGGGCGTGGCCCGCTTCCTGGAAGGGCAGTCGGTGCGCAAGGTGATCGTGGTGCCCGGCAAGATCGTGAACATCGTCGCCAGCTGAGCCTTGGCGGGCGTGCCGGCCCGGCGGGTCCGTCGCGGCACGGGCCGCGTGGCCTCGGTGCTTGCCGCTGCGTCCGGCCTCGTCCAGACTGGGCCAATGGCACTTCGACCCTCCCTGCGTTCCGCTGCCTGCGTCGTGGCCTTCGCCGCGGCCTGCGCGTTCCTGGCCGGCTGCGGCTTCCACCTGCGCGATTCGCTGCTGCTTCCCGCGGGCATGCAATCGGTGCAGGTCGCGTCGTCCAATCCAGACGGCCCGCTCCAGCAGCAGCTGGAACAGGCCCTGCAGCGCGCGGGCGCGACACTGGCCGTCGCCGGAACGCCGGGCGTCGCCGACGCTGCCACGCTGCACATCGCCAGCGAACAGCTTGCCGACACGCCGATCAGCGTCGACCAGTTCGGTCGCTCGCAGGAATTCACCCTGCGCTACGCGGTGGTCTTCGACCTGCGCCGCGCCGATGGCAGCGACCTGGTGCCGCAGCAGGCGATCGAACTGTCGCGCGACTACGTGTCGGTGCCGACCAACTCCGCCGGTACCGAGGGCGAGCGCGACATCCTGCTGCGCGAACTGCGCCGCGAGATGGTGTCGTCGATCCTGCGCCGCATCGACGCGGTTTCGCGCCTGCAGCAGGCCCGGGGCGCGACGCCCGTGCCCGCATCCACGCCCTAGGCGGGGGCGGGGCGGCCGCGTGGAAACCACCCCCGAACAGCTCGCCGCGCGCATCGCGCGCGGGCCGCTCGCGCCTGCGTACCTCATCGCCGGGGCCGAGGCCCTGCGCGTGCTCGAAGCCGCCGATGCGGTCCGCGCCGCGGCGCGCGCGCAGGGCATCGCCGAGCGCGAGGTGTTCGCGTTCGAGGGCGATCCCCGCACCTGGGATTGGGATTCGCTGCAGGCGACGTTCCGCGCGCCAAGCCTGTTCGCATCGCGGCGCCTGGTCGAGATCCGCATGCCCGGCGGCAAGCCCGGCACCGAGGGCGCGAAGGCGATCCTCGAGTTCTGCGCCGATCCGGCGCCCGATGTCTGCCTGCTCGTGACCTGCGGCGACTGGAGCCGTTCGCACGGCGGCAAGTGGAGCGAGGCCATCGCCGCGATCGGCGCGGTCGCCGTCGCGTGGCCGATCAAGCCGCACGAATTGCCCGACTGGATCGACCGGCGCCTGCGCGCGCGCAACGTGCAGGCCGACGCCGGCGCAGTCGCACGGCTGGCCGAGCGGGTCGAGGGCAACCTGCTCGCGGCCGCGCAGGAAATCGAGAAGCTCGCGCTGCTTTTCGACGGGGCGCAACCGAACGGCATGCCTTCGAACGGCATGCCATCAACCAGCGTGCCGCTCGACGCGGCGCGCATGGACGCGCTGGTCGCCGATTCGGCGCGCTACGACGTGTTCCGCCTCGTCGACGCCACGCTCAACGGCCAGCCCGCGCAGGTCTCGCGCATGCTGCGCGGGCTGCGCGCGGAAGGCGAAGCGGTGCCGGCGCTGCTCGGCATGCTGGCGATGGAACTGCATCGCGGCGCGGCGCTGGCGCGGACCAAGGCGCGCGGCGGCAACCTCAACGCCGAATTCAAGGCGCAGCGCGTGTGGGACGCGAAGCAGGCGATGTGGCTGCGCGCGCTCGCGCGGCATCCCGCTGCGCGCTGGGAAGGCTTCGTCGCCGCGCTCGGCGCGGTGGACCGGATCGCGAAAGGCCGCTGGCGCCCCGGCAGCGAACCCGACGATCCATGGCTGCAACTTGAACGCGTGCTGCTCGCGGTGGCGAGCGCGCCGGCTGGCGTGCTGCTCGCGGCCAGCTGATGGCGATGCGCGGCGAAGCGCAAGCGCTCCGCGTGCTCTACGGCGGAACCTTCGATCCGGTCCATCTCGGCCACGTCGCGGTCGCGCGTGCCGCGCGCGACGCGCTCGATGCGATCGTCGCGTTCATGCCCGCGGCGGATCCGCCGCACCGCGCGCCGCCCGGCGCGCCTGCCGTCGATCGCGCCGCGATGCTGGATCTCGCGATCGCCGGCGAACCCGGCCTTGCGCTGGATCTGCGCGAGCTGGAACGCGCCGGACGTTCCTGGACGGTCGATACGCTGCGCGACCTGCGCGCGATGATCGGCGACGATGCGCCGGTCGCGCTGCTCGTCGGCGCCGACAGCTTCGACGCATTGCCGACCTGGAAGGAGTGGCGCGCGCTGTTCGACCTCGCGCATTTCGTCGTCGCCGGTCGCGCGGGCATCTCCCCTGGCGCTGCCCCGCTGCCTGCAACCGGCAGCGCCCCGCAGGCCGACGGCGACCTGGCGGAAGCCATCGCCGGCCGCATGGCCGGGTCCGCCGATGCCTTGCGCGCATCACCTGCCGGCCGCGTGTTCCGGCTGCGGCAACCGTTGTTCCCGCACTCGGCCAGCGAGGTCCGCGCCCGCATCGCCGCCGGGCAGCCCTGGGATGCGCTGGTGCCCGTCCCGGTCGCCCGTTACATCCACGCGAACGGGCTCTATGGCGCGGTTCCGCGCCCCGGGTAGCGCCTCACCGGGCCGCCACCGGGCGCGGTTTATAATTGGCGCCGGTACCACCCAATTCCCCCAATCCCCCAATCCCAGGACGCCCTTGACCAGCCAAGCCCAGGTCATCAGGACCCAGTTGCCGAACCCGCCGCCGCCGATCGAGAAGCTGCTGGAGACCGTCCACGCGGCCGTCGAGGAGCTCAAGGCGAAGGACGTGGTCGAGATCGACGTGCGCGGCAAGAGCAGCGTCACCGATTTCATGATCATTGCCTCCGGCACGTCGAGCCGCCACGTGAAGTCGATCGCCGACGAAGTGGTGCGGTTCGCCAAGCGCCTGGACGTCATGCCGCTGGGCGTCGAGGGCGAGCAGGAAGCCGAATGGGTGCTGGTGGACCTCGGCGATGTCGTGGTCCACGTCATGCTGCCGCGCGTCCGCGAGTTCTACGCGCTCGAGCGCCTGTGGACGGTCGGCGACCAGCCGCCGGAAGGCATCGACGAATACGGCGACACCTCGCGCGCGGGCTGAGGGCGCGATGAAGGCGCGCCTCGTTGCGGTTGGCGAACGTGCGCCGGCCTGGGTCGCGGAAGGATTCGCGGAATACCGCAAGCGGCTGTCGCACTGGCTGCCGCTGGATCTGGTCGAAGTGGAACCCGGCCTGCGCGGCAAGGGTCGCGATGCAGCGCGCGCGATGGCCGATGAAGGCGCGCGCGTCCTCGCCGCGGTGCCGAAGGGCACGCTCGTGGTGGCGCTCGATGGACGTGGCCGCACGTGGTCTTCCGAGGAGCTCGCGCAGCGCCTGCAGCACTGGCGCAACGGCGGTCGCGACCTCGCCTTCCTGATCGGCGGGCCCGAAGGCCATGCCGCCGACGTGCTCGACGCCGCGGAAGAGCGCTGGTCGCTCGGCCCGCTCACGCTGCCGCACATGCTGGTGCGCCTGGTGGCGGCCGAGCAGCTGTACCGCGCGGCGGCGCTGCTCGCCAACCATCCCTACCACCGCGCCTGAGCGCGGCGGCCGCACCGGCCGCCACGCCCCTGTCGCGTTGCCTATTGCAGCCGGAATTCCACCGGCACCAGGCCGATCGCCTGGATCGCGCGCCCGTCGCGCATCGCCGGCTGGAAGCGCCAGCGGGCCAGTACCTGGTCGCGCGCCGCTTCGTCGAGCTGGCGATGGCCGCTGCTTTCGCGCACGTCGACCCGCAGCGGGCGGCCGTTGGTGTCGACGAGCACGGCCAGCAGCACCGTGCCTTCGAAGCGCATGCGCCGTGCCGCTGCCGGATACGACGGCGGCGGCGCCGCCGCGTACTGCAGCGCGACGCCCTGCACGGGCGGCGCGATGTCGCCCACGGCGCCGGTGACCGGCTGGGTGTCGGCCGCAGGCGCGTCGGGCGCGACCGCGGCTTCGCTGCCATCGGCCACGAGCACCGCAGGCGCATCCGGCTGCCGCACCACCGCTGCGTGCGACGGCGTGACCGCCGGCTGCACGACCGGGCGCGTGACCGGCACCACCTCAGGCGGCCTCGTCGGCGGCGTGGCCTTGGGCGGGTACCAGAGGATGCTCGGCGATTCCTCGCCGGGCATCCTGAAACCTCCCGTTCCCCCCATCGGCGCCAGCAACAGCATCAGCAGCGACAGGTTGAACGCGATCGCGAACGCGTAGCCGGTGATGCGCTTCGGATCGGGCCTTGGATGGATCGCGATTGCCATGGACGCCTCCTCTCCTGGGTGTTCATTCCCGGAAACGCCCGGAGGGGCCACCCGGGGTTACGCAATCCCGTCCCGCATGTCAGCGGCCCAGCTCGAACACGACCGACAGGTTGGCCGCGAGCGTGGTTTCGCCGGGCGACACCGCGGTGTCGTACGCCTTCTCCTGCCGCGCGGCCATCGCCATCATCGGCACCGGCATCGGCGGACGGAAACCGCCGCCCTCGTCGATGCTGACGATGCGGCGCACGCGCAGGCCCAGCGCCTTCGCATACATCTGCGCGCGCGCCTGCGCCTTCTCCAGCGCAGCGCGACGCGCTTCGTCGTAGCCGGCTTCGGGCTGGTCGACTTCGAACGACGGGCCGTTGACCTGGTTGGCGCCGCTGGCGACCAGTGCATCGAGCACCTTGCCGAGCTTGCCGAGGTCGCGGACCTTGAGGCTCACGGTGTTGCTGGCCTGGTAGCCGGTGATCTTCGGCGGCGTGTTCTCGGCGTAGATGTACTGCGGGTTGACGTTGATGCCGGTGGTCTGGATGTCGCGTTCGGCGATGCCCGCGGCGCGCACGGAGGCCATCACCTTGTCCATCTCCGCGGCGTTGGCGCGCATCGCGGCGTTGGCGTCGGCGGCCTGGGTCACGACGCCGGCCGAAATCGTGGCGACATCGGGAACGCGATGCGCCTCGGCCTGGGCGGAAACCGAGAGCAGGGTGCCATCGCCCGACGCCATCGGCGACGCTTGCTGGGCGCAGGCGGCAGTGGCGAGCGCCGACAGGGCCAGGGCGGCGGCGACCATCAGCGGCCGGGCGAACTTGCGGCGGTCGGTGCCGGCGCGGGGGAGCGGGGTGGGGCGCATGCGCGGATCTCCGTGGGGTTGGTAAGGAGGGTGTGACGGGAGTAGTGAACGGGCGGTGAGCCGGAACGGGGTTGCGCCCGCGGCGGGCGGCGTCGCCGGGCGGGGCGCGGGTTATTCTTTCCGGGATGCTCTATCTCGCCTCGCAATCGCCGCGCCGGCGCGAGCTGCTGGCCCATCTCGGCCGGCCGTTCGCGACCCTCGACCTCGACGTGCCCGAACACCGCCAGCCGGGCGAACCGCCGGACGACTACGTGCGCCGCGTCGCCCGTGAAAAGGCCGGCGCGGGATTGCTGGAAGTGGTGGCGGTGCCGGGCGCGCGCGTGCTCGGCGCCGACACCGAAGTCGTGCTCGGCGATGAAGTCTTCGGCAAGCCCCGCGACGCGGCCGACGCGGCGGCGATGCTGCGCCGGCTGTCGGGCCGCACCCATCGCGTCGTCACGGTGGCGTGGCTGGTGTCGGCGGCGCGCGAAGCGGAAGCAGTGTCGGTCTCGGAGGTCACGTTCGGCGACCTCGACGACGCCACCATCGACGCGTACATCGACGGCGGCGAATGGCAGGGCAAGGCCGGTGCCTATGCGATCCAGGGATCGGCGCAGGCGTTCATCGCCCACCTCGCGGGCAGCCAGTCCGGCGTGATGGGCCTGCCGCTGTACGAGACCGCGCGGCTGCTCGCGGGCTTCGACCGCGCGGACCCGCGGGGAGCGGGCGCATGACCGAGGAAATCCTGGTCAACGTCACCCCGCGCGAGACCCGCGTCGCCGTGGTCGAGAACGGCATGCTGCAGGAACTGCACATCGAGCGCGGCTGGTCGCGCGGCGTGGTCGGCAACATCTACAAGGGCAAGGTGCAGCGCGTGATGCCCGGCATGCAGGCCGCGTTCGTCGAGGTCGGCCTCGAGCGCGCGGCGTTCCTGCACGCCAACGACATCCAGCGGCCGCTCGCCGCGCGCGGCGAGGCTTCCGAGCCGCCGGTGCAGGTCGCCCCGTCCAGCGCGCCGATCGCCGAACTGCTGCGCGATGGCCAGGACGTGGTCGTGCAGGTGGTCAAGGATCCGATCGGCAGCAAGGGCGCGCGGCTGACCACGCAGATCAGCATTCCCTCGCGCTACCTGGTGCTGTTGCCGCAGTCGAAGGTGGTCGGCGTGTCGGCGCGCATCGAGGACGAAACCGAACGCGCGCGCCTGAAGGGCCTGGTGACCGAGCTCGCCGCGCCGCACGGCGGCTTCGGCTACATCGTGCGCACCAACGCGGAAGGCCAGCCGGCCGAGGCACTGGCCGAGGACATCGCCTACCTCAGCCGCGCTTGGGCGCTGGTCGAGGCGCGCGTGCGCGATGCCGCCGTCGGCAGTTGCGTGTACGAGGACCTGAGCCTGCCGATGCGCGCGGTGCGCGACCTGATGCGCCGCGACGTCGAGAAGGTCAAGGTGGATTCGCGCGAGACCTGCGAGCGCCTGCGCGTGTTCGCCGCGCAATACATGCCGCCGCTGGTGCCGGCGGATGAAACCGGCCTGGCCGCGCGCATCGAGCACTACGCCGGCGCGCGCCCGATCTTCGACCTGTACGGCGTCGAGGACGAGATCCAGAAGGCGCTGGAGAAGGAAGTGCCGCTGAAGTCCGGCGGCTACCTCGTGATCGACCAGACCGAGGCGATGACGACGGTCGACGTCAACACCGGTTCGTTCCTCGGCCAGCGCAACCTCGAGGAAACGGTCTATCGCACCAACCTCGAGGCCGCGCAGGCGGTCGCGCGCCAGCTGCGGCTGCGCAACCTCGGCGGCATCATCATCATCGACTTCATCGACATGCACGACCCCGAGCACCGGCGCCAGGTGCTGCGCACGCTCGAGAAGTCGCTGGCGCCCGACCACGCGCGCACCACCGTCTACGACTTCTCGCCGCTGGGCCTGGTCGAGATGACGCGCAAGCGCACGGTGGAGTCGCTCGAACGCCAGCTGTGCGAGCCCTGCCATGAGTGCGGCGGCCGCGGCATGCTCAAGACCGCGGAGACCGTGACCTACGAGATCTTCCGCGAGATCACCCGCGCCGTGCGCCAGTTCGATGCGGCGCGGCTGCTGGTGATCGCCTCGCCGAAGGTCGTCGCGCGCATCACCGACGAGGAATCGGCGGCCGTGGCCGAGCTCGAGGAATTCCTCGGCAAGTCGATCCGCTTCCAGGGCGATGCGCAGTACCTGCAAGAGCAGTTCGATGTCGTCCTGCTCTGAGCGCGCGCGATTGCGCGCGATGCATTGAGCGGCTTGCCGCGATGAGCCCGCGGCTGCATCGCCACCTGCACATCGCCCGGCGCACCCTGTGGCACGGGCTGGTCGCGGCGGTCGTGCTGATGGCGCTCGTGTTCGGCATCGCCAGCCAGCTGCTGCCGCTGGCCGAACGCCACCCGGACCGCATCGCGGCGTTCCTCGGCGAACGCGTGCATCGCCCCGTCGCCTTCGATCGCGTCGAGACGCAGTGGACGCGGCGCGGCCCGCTGCTGCGCCTCGACAACCTGCGCCTGGGCAGCGGCGCGGAGACGCTGCGCGTCGGCGATGCCGAGATGCTGGTCTCGCAGTACGCCGGCCTGCTGCCGGGCCGCTCGTTCACCGAGCTGCGGTTGCGCGGGCTCGACCTCACGCTCGAGCGCGATGCCGGCGGCCGCTGGCAGGTGCGCGGCCTGCCGGGCGAAACCACGGCCGGCAGCGATCCGTTCGCGCAACTCGAAGGCCTCGGCGAACTGCAGGTGATCGGCGGACGCCTGGCGATCCATGCGCCGTCGCTCGGCATCGACGCGCAGGTGCCGCGTGTCGACCTGCGCCTGCGCGTGGACGGCGACCGGGTGCGCATCGGTGCGCGCGCCTGGATCCGCGACGGCGCCGCCCCGGTACAGGCCGCGCTGGATTTCGATCGCGTCGCCGGCGACGGCCGCGGCCACATGATTGCGCGCGACGCGGATCTCGGGGCCTGGTCGCCGTTGCTGCGCTTTGCGGGCGCGGCGGTGGAGGCGGGCACCGGGCAAGTCGAGGCATGGATGCGCCTGCGCGCGCATCGCGTGTCGGAAGTGCAGGTGGACGGCGCGTTCGAGCGCGTGGGGCTGCGTGGCGCGCCGTTCCCGGTCGCGCAAGCATCCGTCGCGGGCACGGTCGCGATGGCGGGCAATGCTGCAGTCGCCGGCACCGCCGTTGTTGCCCCTGCGCCGCGCGTGCGCTTGCGCGCCCTGGCCTTGCGCGCGCGCTGGCAGGCGGTGGCGGGCGGCTGGCGCCTGGATGCCTCGCGCCTGCGCATCGACGACGGTGCCGCGCGCGTGCTCGACGGATTGTCGGTCGGCGGCGGGCAGCGCCAGGGCTTGCGCGCGCGACGCCTCGACGTCGGGCCGCTGCTGCAGGTGGCCGCGCTCGGCAATCGCCTGCCGACGGCGTTGCGGCGCTGGTTCGTCGACGCGGCGCCGCGCGGAACGGCATCGAACCTGCTGGTGGCCTCGAAGGGCAACGCACTGCGCGTGTCCGCGCGCCTGGACGACGTCGGCTTCGCGCCGGTCGGCCACGCGCCGGGATTCACCGGCATGGCCGGCGACCTCGTCGGCGACGAGGCCGGTTTCGCGATGCGCTTCGATCCGCGCGCGCCGTTCCGCTTCGACTGGCCCGCGGGTTTCGGCGTGCCGCATCCCGCGCGCCTGGAGGGCGCCATCGCCGGCTGGCGCGAAGGTGCCGGCTGGCGCTTCGGTACGGGTGCGCTGCGCGTGCGCGGCAGCGATTTCGGCGCGAACGTGCGCGGCGGCATGTGGTTCCAGGCCGACGGCACGCGGCCCTGGATCGACCTCGCCGCCGACCTCGACACCACCGCGCTGCCGGCGGCGAAGGGCTTCTGGATCCACCACATGATGCCGGCTGCGGCCATCCACTGGCTCGACGGCGCGCTCGTCGGCGGTCGCCTCGAGGATGCGCATGCAATCGTGTCCGGCGACCTCGACGACTGGCCGTTCCGTGGTACGCCGGGCGATCCGGCGCGCGGCCTGTTCCAGGTCGCCGCGCGCCTCGCCGACGCGACGCTGAAATTCCAGCCGGACTGGCCCGCGGCCACGCACGTGGAAGGCGACATCGCGTTCGTCGCCGACGGCTTCCACGTCTCCGGCAAGGGCGTGCTGGCCGGCGTCGGCATCCGCCACTTCGACGCCGGCATCGAACGCTTCGGCCACGCGCCGCTGCTCGTCACCGCGCAGGGCGGTGGCGATGCGTCGCGGCTGCTCGCCTTGCTGCGCGACAGCCCGCTGCACCGCGAATACGGCGAAACGCTCGACAACCTTTCCGTCGGCGGCCTCGCCTCGGTCACCTTCGGCCTCGACCTGCCGCTGCATCGCGACGAGGGCGGCGCGAAGATCGACGGTACCGTCGCGCTGGCCGGCGTGCGCATGGAGGAGAAGCGCTGGAAGCTCGCGTTCGAGAACGCGCGCGGCCGCGCGCACTATGGCAGCGGTGGATTCGCCGCCGAACGCCTCGCCGTGCGCCACGACGGTGCGCCCGCGCGGCTGAGCCTGCGCGCCGGCGACGAAACGCGCGATCCTCGCCAGGCCTTCGAGGCTGCGCTCGAAGGCAACCTCGCCGCCGATCGGCTGCTGCAGCGCGTGCCGGAACTCGGCTGGCTGCAGGGGCGCGCCAGCGGGCGCTCCGATTGGGTCGCGCTGCTGACGATTCCGCGCGGCAACGCGCCGGTCCGGCCGACGGCGGCCCGTCCGGGCGCATCGCGTTCGCCTGCAACGGGTCCGTCGCCTCCCGCGCACCTGCAATTGCGCTCGAACCTCGCCGGCACCGCGCTCGACCTGCCGGCGCCGCTCGCCAAGCCCGCCGCGGCCGTGCTGCCCGCGACGATCGACACGACGCTGCCGCTCGGCGATGGCGAAGTGAGCGTGGTCCTCGGCAGGCGCCTGGCGCTGCGCGCGCGCAGCGCGGCGCCGGCCGGCGTGCGCGTCGTCCTCGGCAGCGACACCGTCGCCGATCCGCCGCCGGCGTCGGGGCTCATCGTCACCGGGCGCACCGATGCGCTCGATGCGCTGGAGTGGGTCGCGGTGGCGCATGGGGGCGACAAGGCACGCCCTGCACAGCCGCGTGGTGCGCAGCCGCGCGGCACGACCGCCGGCGGCGACGGCGACGCTCTCGCGCTGCGGCGCATGGACGTCACCGCGGCACGCCTGAACCTGCTCGGCGCCTCGTTCCCCGATACGCGCCTGCAGCTTTCGCGCGCAGGCGACGCGATTGCCGTGCAGCTGCAGGGCGACGCGATCAACGGCAGCGTGCGCGTGCCCGATGCGGAGGGCGCCACCGTTGCCGGCCGCTTCGATCGCGTGCGCTGGCCGCTGCCGGCGCCAGCCGATGCGACGAAGGGCGCCCCGCCGCCCGCGCCGGCGGACGATGGCGACGCGACCGATCCCGCCGCGGTGCCGCCGCTGTCGTTCGACATCGCGGACCTGCGCGTCGGCGATGCCGCGCTCGGCGAAACCACCTTGCGCACGCAACCCGTCGCGGGTGGCCTGCGCATCGCACGCCTGCACGCGCAGGCGCCGAAGCAGGCGATCGACGCCACCGGCGAATGGCTCGGCCACGGCACCACCGCGCGCACGCACGTCGCGATCACGGTCGACAGCAACGATTTCGGCAAGTTGCTCGCCGGCATCGGCTACGGCGGCCAGCTCGCCGAAGGCAAGGGGCGCACGATCCTCGATGCACGCTGGCCCGGCAGCCCCGGCGATTTCGCCGCGCCGGTGCTCGAGGGCACGCTGTCGCTGGACGTGGCCGATGGGCGCCTCACCGAACTGGAGCCCGGCGCCGGCCGCGTGCTCGGCCTGCTCGGCGTCGCGCAGTTGCCGCGGCGGCTCACGCTCGACTTCCGCGATTTCTTCGACAAGGGCTTCGCGTTCGACCGGTTGCACGGGCTGGTGCGCGTGTCCGGCGGCAAGGCATCCACCGACGACCTCGCCATCGCCGGCCCCGCCGCGCAGATCAGCATCCGCGGCACCACCGACCTGCGCGCACAGACCTTCGACCAGTCCATCGAAGTCGTGCCGCGCGCGGGCAACCTGCTCACCGCGGTGGGCGCGATCGCGGGCGGCCCGGTCGGCGCGGCGATCGGCGCTGCCGCGAACGCCGTGCTTCGCAAGCCGCTCGGGCAGCTCGCGGCGAAATCGTATCGCGTGACCGGCCCGTGGAAGGAGCCGAAGGTGGAAGTCGTGAGTCGCGAGGCCGCGCCCGCCGTGCCGCCCGCGCCTGTGCCTGCGCCGCCTTCGAACGGGCCCGCGCCCGCTCCATCGACGGACACCATGACCATGCCGCCGCCTGGCTGAAGCATGCGAACCGCATTCCCGGCTTGAATCGCCGTCCCGCCGGCCGCAGATCCTTGCAGTCGCCCACGAATCCACGCCACGAGGCACGCATCGCATGACCACGCCGCTCCAGCTCGCCGAATCCCGCCTGCTCGTCCCCGCGGGCCTGGATGGCGCCGGCCTCGAGCGCGCCTTCGGCACGCTGCTCGGGCCGGGCATCGATTTCGGCGACCTGTACTTCCAGCATTCGCGCCGCGAGAGCTGGAGCGTGGAGGACGGCATCGTCAAGGACGGCGCGCATTCGATCGAGCAGGGCGTGGGCGTGCGCGCCATCGCCGGCGAGAAGACCGGCTTCGCGTACTCGGACGACATCGACTCCGCCGCGCTGCTCGAGGCCGCGCGTTCGGCGCGCAGCATCGCGCGCGATGGCGGCGCGCTGGTGGGCGCGCGCAGCCTCGTCGTCGGCGGGGGGCGCGCGCTTTACCCGGCGACGGATCCCGTGGACGGCCTCGGCAACGAGGAGAAGGTCGAGGCGCTGCGCAAGCTCGACCGCCTGCTGCGCGCCGCCGACCCGCGCGTGAAGCAGGTCGTGGTGAGCCTCGCCGGCGGCGTCGACACGATGCTGGTCGCGCGCAGCGACGGCGTGCTCGCGGCCGACGTGCGCCCGCTGGTGCGCATCAACGTGCAGGTGATCGTGGAGCAGGGCGGCCGTCGCGAATCCGGTTATGCGGGTGGCGGCGGACGTTACGGCTACGCCGAGCTGCTCGGCGGCGGCCAGCCGGAGAAATTCGCGCGCGAAGCGCTGCGCCAGGCGCTGGTCGCGCTGGAAGCGGTGGACGCGCCGGCCGGCCCGATGCCGGTCGTGCTCGGCCCGGGCTGGCCCGGCGTGCTGCTGCACGAAGCCGTCGGCCATGGCCTCGAAGGCGATTTCAACCGCAAGGGCACGTCGACGTACGCCGGCCGCATGGGCCAGCGCGTCGCATCACCGGGCGTCACCATCGTCGACGACGGCACGCTCGAGGGTCGCCGCGGTTCGCTCAACGTCGACGACGAGGGCACGCCGACGAATTGCACCACGCTGATCGAGGACGGCGTGCTGGTCGGCTACATGCAGGACACGCACAACGCGCGGCTGATGGGCATGCAACCTACCGGCAACGGCCGCCGCGAGTCGTTCGCGCACCTGCCGATGCCGCGCATGACCAATACCTACATGCGCG
>DATJDY010000106.1:0-1752 GCA_035497155.1 Luteimonas sp. | reverse complement strand
CCGAAACCCGCGACCTCGGCCAGCAGCGCCGACGCGTCCTCGCCCTTCGCCTTCGCCTGCCCGATCGCCTTGCTGCGCGTGTTGCGCAGGTTCTGCAATTCCTGGGTACGCACCTGGATCGCCTTGCGCTCGGATTCCAGCGCCTCGAGCGCGGGCACGTCGAGCGCGAAGCCACGGCTGGCGCGCAGGCGTTCGGCGGTGTCGGAGGCATGGTTGCGGAGCAGGACGGGGTCGAGCATGGCTTCGGCGGTTCGGGCAAGGCGGGATTGACGGGATTATCGCGTGTTTGTGACAGAATCGCCCGTACACGCCAAGCCAGCCCCGCGACCACGCCGAATGCCGTCGAATACCCCGCCTCCCGCGCACCCCTGGCTGCCCTCGCGCAGGGCGTTGCTGGCGATGGCCATCGCGTTCGTCATGGGCCTGCTGCTGTTCGTGGCGCTGTGGCTCGACAAGCGCGACAGCAACAATTTCTACCGCACCGTCGAGGCGCCGCGCAGCTCCGAGGGCCAAGTGTTCGCGCCGCTGCCCGTGCCTGCGCCCGCCGGCGAGGACGGCCATCTCGGCGACGGCGGCGACGACAGCGGCGGGCCACTGCCCGCGCCGGGCCCGGCGCCGCGACCGGTGGCGGCCGCGCCGCTGCCTTCGAACCTGCCCGCACCCGCGCCTGCCGCCCCGGTCGCCTCCGCGGACACCGCCGCACGCCCGCTCAGCATGCCGGCGCCGCGCTACCCGCGCGAAGCGCAACGCCGCGGTGTCTCCGGCACGGTGCTGCTGCGCGTCCACGTCGGCGCCGATGGCGACGCGGGCGACATCGACCTCGTGCAGGGCAGTGGTTCGCGCGACCTCGATCGCGCCGCCGTCGAAGCCGTGCGCCGCTGGCGCTTCGCGCCTGCAACGCGCAACGGCCAGCCAGTTGAATCGTCGGTTCAGGTTCCCATCGCCTTCAACCTGGAATAGACATCGCTGGTGCCACCGTGAACGCGCCCCCACGTGAAGGAGCGTTCACATGACCGATGCGATCCAACCCTCGACCAACGCCCAGCTGCAGGACGACGCACCGCGACGCGGTGCCACGCCGCTGCTCTGGATCCTGCTCGCCGTCGCCCTGCTGGCGCTGGCCTGGTGGCTGATGACGCAGCGCAACCTCGGCGCGGCAAGCGTCGACACGACCGCTGCCACGGCCGCAACGGCAGCGGCGGAAAGCACGGCACCCGCCGCGGCACCGGCGCGTAACGCGGCGAAACGGTCCAGCGCGTCCGCACGCGCGAGCGCGCGCGGCAGCGCCAGCGCCAGCGCTGCGGCGGCGAGCTCGCTCAGTGCGGCGCTGCTCGCGCACGACACGCCGCGCTATCCGACGGCGGCCCTGCGCAGTGGCACCGAAGGCACCGTGATGCTCCGCATCGCCGTCGACGCGAATGGCGTACCGACCGACATCGGCTACGCGCAGCGTTCGGGCGACCGCGACCTGGATCGCGCCGCCCTGCAGGCTGCACAGGACTGGCGTTTCCGTCCGGCGCGTCGCGACGGCCGCGCCGTGGCCAGCACGGTGAACGTGCCGGTGCGCTTCACGCTGCCGGCGTCCGCACGCGGCTGATCCGCGCGGCCGGAGGCCGATCAGGAGCGGCTCGTGCGCGCCAGGCCGAAGCCTGCGTCGCGCGCGAGCGTGTCGAAGCCGGGAAACGACGTGGCGACATTGGCCACGTCGCGGATGCGGACCGGCCCGTCCGCGCGTTGCGCGGCCACCGCGAA
>DATJDY010000105.1:0-3073 GCA_035497155.1 Luteimonas sp. | reverse complement strand
TCGCGCGCACGGTCTCGGCGTCGATCTGCTTGCGCGTGTCCTCGAGCCGGCGCTGCCGCTCGGCCTCGACCTCCTGCTTGGCGCGGTCGAGCTGCGCGTCCGCCACCTTGCGCGTCTCGGCGAGGATGTCGGCCGACTCGGAGCGCGCCTGGGCGAGGATCGCGCGGTTCTGCTCGAGCAGCTCGCGCGCCTCGTTCCGTGCCGGGCTGCTGGGCGGCTTCACCACGTTCTCGGCATTCGGCCTGGACGGCCTGTTCCTGCTGCGCCGCGGCGAAACGGCGACCGCCCTGCTCTATGCCGGGGGCAGCGTGGTGCTCGGGCTGGCGGCGGCGTGGGTCGGGTTCCGCCTCGTCGGCCTCTGGCCGCGCTGAAAAAAAACCCCGCCAATGGGCGGGGCTTCGAAACTGTCCTGCGGTTCGCGCTGGCCAGGCGGCTCAGGCCACCGGCTGCACGCCCGATGCCTGGGCGCCCTTGGGGCCCTGGACGACTTCGTAGCTGACGCGCTGGCCTTCCTGCAGGCTGCGGAAGCCCTTGGAGGCGATGGCGGAGTAATGCACGAACACGTCGGCGCTGCCGTCCTCGGGGGCGATGAAGCCGAACCCCTTGGCGTCGTTGAACCACTTCACGGTGCCGTACTGCATAGCGCTGCTGACCTCGGTCTGGATTGCGGTGGGTGCGCTGGCGCGTGGGGCAGCCGGGCGCACGGCGCCGAGTATGCAAAAGCTGCCGGGGCGCTTGCAATCGCCCCCGGGGGACGGGCGCCGCCGGCTACGCGGCGAGGAGCGCGCCCAGCAGTTTCGAGACGCCTCCGGTGGCGGCGCGGACGTTGGCCAGCACCTCCTCGAGGGTGATCGCTTCGTCCGGGTCGGGGCCGGCGCCGGCCGCCCAGTTGGCGACGATGGCGAGGCAGGCGTAGTCCAGCCCGAGCTCGCGGGCGAGGCCGGCTTCGGGCATGCCGGTCATGCCGACGAGGTCGCAGCCGTCGCGGCGCATGCGGGCGATTTCGGCGCGGGTTTCCAGGCGTGGGCCCTGGGTGGCGCCGTAGCAGCCGCCGTCGACCACGGCGACGCCGGACTGGCGGGCGGCGGCGAGGACTTCGTCGCGCAGGGCGCGGGTGTAGGGCTCGCCGAAGTCGACGTGCAGGACGTCGGTGCCCGGCTCTTCGCACAGGGTGGAAATGCGGCCCCAGGTGTAGTCGATCAGCTGGTCGGGGCAGCCGAGGGCACCGGGCGGGTAACGCGCGTCGATGCCGCCGACGGTGTTGAGCGCGAGCACGCGGCGCGCGCCGGCGAGCTGCAGCGCGGCGAGGTTGGCGCGGTAGTTCACGAGGTGCGGCGGCACGCCATGGCCTTCGCCGTGGCGGGCTAGGAAGCCGATGCGGCGGCCGGCGAACGTGCCGATGCGGACCGGGCCGGACGCGGCCCCGTAGCGGGTCTGCGGCTCGAAGGTCTCGACGTCGGCGAGTTCGGCGAGCGCGTAGACGCCGGTGCCGCCGATGATGGCGAGGTCGAGGGCGCTCATGCGTCGCGCAACGCGTAGATCGCGGGGAGGTTGCGGCCCTGCTCGTGGTAGTCCATGCCGTAGCCGAACACGTAGCGGTCCGGCACGTCGAGGCCGGCGTAGTCGGCGCACAGGCCGGCGACGCAGCGGTCGTGGCGCTTCACCACCATCGCCGCGATGCGCACTTCGCGCGCGCCCTCGGCGATGCACCACGCGCGTACCGCGTCGAGCGTGTGGCCTTCGTCGACGATGTCGTCGACCAGCAGCACGCGGCGGCCGCGCAGCGGGGTCGCGGGGCGATGCTTCCACGCCAGCTCGCCGCCGCTGGTCGCGCCACGGTAACGGGTGGCGTGCAGGTAGTCGAACTCCAGGTCCGTGCCGTGCGCGCCGACGTCGAGCGCGAGCTGGCCGGCGAACGGGAGCGCGCCGTGCATCACCGTCAGGTAGACCGGGCGCTCGCCGGCGTAATCGGCGGCGATGCGTTGCGCCATGCGCGCGATGGCGGCCTCGATGGTCGCGCGATCGTGGATCAGCTCGGCGGCGGGGAGGACGGCAGCGAGGCCGGGGGTGTGGTCTTGGTTCATGCCGGGAGACTCATGCGAGGCCTTCGATGCGCGTGCGCGACGCGGTGTAGCGCGCGTCGGCGAGCAGTCCGTCCCAGGCCATCGGGCCGCGGCCGATGAGGCCGGTGATGGCGGCGGTGTTGAGCGCCCTGCCCTCCACGGCGGCAAGCGATTCGGGCACGAGCTCGGGATGGCAGACGAGGACGACGTCGCAGCCGGCGTCGAGGTGCGCGTCGATGCGCGACCGGATGCCGCCGGCGGAGAACGCGGCGGCCATGCCGATGTCGTCGGAAAACACGACGCCGCGGAACTTCATTTCGTCGCGGAGGATGTCGCCGATCCAGCGCGCCGAATAGCCGGCGGGATCCTTGTCGACCTGCGGATAGACGACGTGCGCCATCATCACCGCGTCGGCGCCGGCGGCGATGCCGGCTTCGAACGGGACGAGGTCGAGCCTGCGGATTTCATCGAGCGGGCGGTTGTCGATCGCGTCGTCGACGTGCGTGTCTTCCAGCACCGAGCCGTGGCCGGGGAAATGCTTGAGCGTGGCGGCCATGCCGGCGTCGTGCATGCCCTGCACGTAGGCGCGGGTGAACGCGGCGACGACGTCCGGATCGGCGGAGAACGCGCGATCGCCGATCGCGCGGTTGCCGCGGCCGAGATCGACGACGGGCGCGAAGCTCAGGTCGACGCCGCTGGCGCGGACCTCGCTGGCCATGAGCCAGGCGTGTTCGCGCGCGTCCCGCAGCGCGCCGTCGCGATCCTGCGCGTAGCGGCGGCCGAAGCCTTCGAGCGAGGGCAGCGCGCTGTAGCCGTCGCGGAAGCGCTGCACGCGGCCGCCTTCCTGGTCGACGCAGACGAGCTGCGGGCGCGGCGCGGCTTCGCGGATCGCCTGCGAGAGTTCGGCGACCTGCGCCTTCGAGGCGAAGTTGCGCGCGAACAGGATCACGCCGGCGCAGGCGTCGTGCTGCAGCCAGTCGCGTTCCTGCGCGGTGAGTTCGTGTCCGGCG
>DATJDY010000104.1:0-2647 GCA_035497155.1 Luteimonas sp. | reverse complement strand
TTCAGCAGCCTGACCCGCAAGACCGGGCCGGCGGAGGACGCGTCGACCTCGGCCACGCTGCCCGCGCCCGGCGGCACCGACGAATCCGCCGCGACGACCGACGACGAACCGCTGCCCGCGCCCGCGCCCGCGTCAGCGCATGATCCGCGCTTCGCCGGCCCGCAGTTCGGCGTGGCCATGCACACGGCGCTGGAGCGCACGGACTTCGCGGCGTGGCGCGCGTGGCTGCCCGGCGACCCTGCGCCCGGCGACGAAGCGGCCGTTATCGTCGATGCGCTGCGCGAACAGGGCTACGCCGAAGACGTGCTCGATGATGGCGTCGCCTTCGTGACCAGCCTCGTCGGCCGCACCCTGCGCGTCGTGCTGCCCGAAGGCGTGCAGCTGTGCCAGGTGCCCGATGCATCGCGCCGCGCGGAGCTCGAGTTCCAGTTCCCGCTGCGGACCACCCGCGTCGACGCGCTGCTGCAGCTGCTGCACGCGCACGACGTCGTGCCCGAACGCCACGCGTTCGGCTTCCGCCAGCGCCTGGAAGGCCTGATGACCGGCCTCGTCGACCTGACCTACCAGCACGACGGCCGCTGGTACGTCCTCGACTACAAGTCCAACCGCCTGCCGCGCTACGACGCCGGCGCGCTCGAGGAGGCGATGCATCACAGCGAGTACGACCTGCAGGCGCTGGTGTACACGCTGGCGCTGCACCGGTGGCTGCGCTTCCGGCTCGGCGGCGGCTATGACTACGCGCGCGACTTCGGTGGCCACCGCTACGTGTTCAGTCGTGGCATCGACCTCGATGCGCCCGCCGACGGCACGACCGCCGGTGTGCACGCGCGCAGGTTCGACCCGACGCTGATCCACGCGCTCGACGCGCTGTTCGCCGGAGGCCAGGCATGAGCGCCGTCGCGAACCCCACGCCGCTGTTCGACGCCCTGTGGCGCAGCGGCGCGCTGCGCACGCTCGACCACGCGCTGGCGCAGAGCCTGCGCCGCCTCGATCCCGCCACGCCCGACGGCGTGCTCGCCGCGGCCGCGCTGGCATCGCTCGCGGTCGCCGACGGCCACGCCGGCTTCGACCTGGCGTCGCCGCGCACGCTGGTCGACGCGACGGAGATCCCGTGGCCCGACGCCGATGCGTGGCGCCGCGAACTCGCGGCGTCGCGCTGGGTCGCCGTGCCCGCCAACGGCGCCGACGTCTCCGACGCCGACCGCCCGCTCGTGCTCGAAGGCGCACCCGGCGCGCCGGGCCTGCTGTACCTGCGCCGCTACCGCGAGTACGAGCGCCGCGTCGCCGCCGGCCTGCAGCGCCTCGCCGCGCGGCCTTCGGACACGCGCGGCGTCGACCTCGTCACCGGCGGCCCCGGCACCGGCAAGACCACCACGATCGCGCGGATGCTGGTCGCGCTTGTCGAGCAGGCGCGCGCCGCGGGCCGCACGGATCCGCGCATCGCCCTCGCCGCGCCCACCGGCCGCGCCGCCGAGCGCATGGCCGAGAGCGTGCGCAACGCGCTGCAGGCGCTCGCCACCGCGGGCACCGACGCCGGCGTCATCGCCGCGCTCCCGACCAGCGGCACCACCCTGCACCGCCTGCTCGGCACGATCCCCGACAGCCCGCGCTTCCGCCACGACGCCGGCAACCCACTGCCGTTCGACGTGGTCGTCGTCGACGAAGCCTCGATGATCGACCTGCCGCTGATGGCCAAGCTGGTCGAAGCCGTGCCCGACGGCGCGCGCCTGGTGCTGATCGGCGACCCGGACCAGCTGCCGTCGGTCGAGGCCGGCGACGTGCTCAGCGGCATCCTCGCCGCGGCCGACGCCGGCGGCGACGCCTTCCCGGCGCGCCGCACCCACCTCACCCACGCCTGGCGCCAGCACGAAGCGCTGCAGCTCGCGCCGCTCGCCGCCGCCGTGCGCGAAGGCGACAGCGCCGCCGCCCTGTCGCTGCTGCGCGGCGGCACCTTGTCCGGCGTCCACTTCCACGAAGACCTCGCCGACCCGCTGCAGCCGCCGCACCGCGACCGCCTGCTCGCCCACTGGCGCGCGCTGGCCGACGCCGACAGCCCCGCGCAGGCGCTCGCGCTGGCCTCGCGCCTGCGCCTGCTCACCGCCGTTCGGGACGGTCCGCAGGGGGCGCGCACGCTCAACGCCCGCATCGAAACCCTGCTGGCCGGCTCGGGCAACGCTGCGAGCAAACACTTCCACGGCCGCTTGCTGCTCATCACCGAGAACAGCTACCGCCACCGCCTGTTCAACGGCGACATCGGCATCTGCTTCCGTGACGCCGACGGCGCCGTCATGGCCTGGTTCCCCGGCGACACCACCGACAACCCGCGCTCCTTCCACCCCGCTGGCCTGCCGCAGCACGACAGCGCGTTTGCCATGACTGTACACAAGGCGCAGGGGTCGGAGTTCGACGAGGTGTGGCTGCTGTTGCCGCAGCACGACAGTCGAGTGCTGACGCGCGAGCTGGTCTATACCGGGATTACGCGTGCGTGCCGCGCCCTGCACTTCGCCATGAGCATTGATGGAATCTGGGCGGCGCTAGGGCGTAATGCAAGCCGGTGGTCTGGGCTGGGATGGCGCTTAGGGGGGTAAGACCCTCCCTGGGCTATCGTGCCGTCAAGTGCGCAGCGGCGCGCAAATGCACAGATCGG
>DATJDY010000103.1:0-2674 GCA_035497155.1 Luteimonas sp. | reverse complement strand
CGCGCGGCGGCGCGCACGTCGGCGTCGCTGGCCTCGAGGCGGCCGTAGCGGATGTTGTCGGCGGCGCTCGCGGCGAAGATCGTCGGCGCCTGCGGCACCAGCGCGATCGCCCCGCGCAGCGAGGCGAGGCCGGCATCGCGCACGTCCACGCCATCCACCGCGACGCGGCCCGACTGCGGGTCGTGGAAGCGCAGCAGCAGCCCGAACACCGTGCTCTTGCCGGCGCCCGAAGGGCCGACCAGCGCGACGGTTTCGCCGGGCGCCACGCGCAGGTCGAAGTGCTCGAGCGCGGGCAGGTCCGGGCGCATCGGGTAGTGGAAGGTGACGTCGTCGAAGGCGAGCGCGCCGCGCACCGGTGCAGGCAAAGCCACGGGCGCGGCGGGCGGCACGACGGTCGGTGCCTGCTCGAGCAGTTCGGAGATGCGACCCATGCCGCCGGCGGCGCGCTGCAGTTCGTTCCAGACTTCGGCGAGCGCGCCCACGGAGCCGCCGCCGATCATCGCGTACAGCACGAACTGGCCGAGCGTGCCGGCGCTCATGCGGCCGGCGGCGACATCGTGCGCGCCCGACCACAGCACCAGCGTGATCGCGCCGAAGATCAGCACGATCGCCAGCGCGGTCACCGCGGCCTGCGCGCCGATGCGCCTGCGCGCGGTTTCCACCGCGACGTGCAGGGCCGACGCGAAGCGGCCGCGTTCGTACGGCTCGCGCGCATGCGCCTGCACGGTGCGCACGGCGCCGAGCACTTCGGTGGCCAGCATGTTGGCGTCGGCCACGCGGTCCTGGCTGGCGCGCGACATCTTCTGCAGCCGGCGGCCGCCGAGCGCGATCGGCAGCACCGCGAGGGGGATGCCGATCAGGGCATAGCCGGCCAGGTGCGGGCTGGTGACGAACAGCATCGCGATCGAGCCGACCACCGTGATCGTGCTGCGCAAGGCCACCGACATGCTCGAGCCGACCACGCTGCGCAGCAGTTCGGCGTCGGCGGTCAGGCGCGAGACCAGTTCGCCGCTGCGGTTGCGGTCGAAGAACGCGGCGTCGAGATCGAGCAGGTGCGCGTACAGCCGGTCGCGCATGTCGGCGACCACGCGTTCGCCCAGCAGCGTCACGAAGTAGAAGCGCGCCGCGGTCGCCAGTGCGAGTGCCAGCGCGACGGCGAACAGCAGCACGAAGGCGCGGTCGATGTTCGCGCCGCTGCTGAAGCCCTGGTCGATCATGCGCCGGAACGCGACGGGCAGGCTCAGCGTCGCGCTGGAGGAGCAGGCGAGGGCGACGAGCCAGGCGGTGAACAGGCCGCGGTGCGCGCGCACGAACGGCCACAGGGCGCGCAGCGTGCCGACGGGGGCCTTCGCGGGCGTCGTGGGGGCGCTGCCGGCTGCCTTGCCGGGCGTGGCGTCGGGGCTGTCGGCCTGGGGGTTGCCGGTGGAAGCGGGGGTATCGGCCATCCGCCTAGTTTGCCTGATCCGCGCTGGCCCGCCGGCTCAGCTGCCGCCCGCGGTGTCGACCTGCACGCGATCGCGGGTGGCATCGCGCAGGTGGGTGCGCAGCGCGTCGGCGCGGTCGGCGGGCAGGGACAGGCGCAACCGCACGCCGCCGGCGTCGAACTGTTCCTCGAGCTTTTCCGCGCCGAAGCCGGCCAATGCGGCATGCACGGCGCCGAGATCCTCGAACGCGGCGCGCACGCCGAGTTCGCGCATCGCCACGATCGGCACGCGTTCGGCGCGGCGCAGGCATTCGGCCGCGGCGCCGCCATAGGCGCGCACCAGGCCGCCGGCGCCGAGCTTGATGCCGCCGTACCAGCGCGTCACCACCACCGCGACGCGATCGCAGCCCTGGCCGTCGATCGCGGCGAGGATCGGGCGGCCCGCGGTGCCCGCGGGTTCGCCATCGTCGCTGGAACGGTACGCATCGCCGATGCGCCAGGCCCAGCAGTTGTGCGTGGCATCCGGGTCGCCGGTGGCGAGCGTGAACGCCTGTGCGTCGGCGATCGAGCCCACCGGCGCGGCTTGCGCGCGGAACCGGCTGTGCTTGACCTCGAGGTCGAACGCGGCGGCCGCGGCGAGCGTGTCGGTCATCGCGGCGGCGTCGGCGTCGGCGACGATGCGGCCGGCCCGGCAGGAAGCAGCGCGCGCAGATCCGCGGGGATCGCGAACGCGGGATAGCGACGGTGGAATTCGGCGAGCGAAGCGCGCGCTTCGTCCGCGCGGCCGGTGGCGGCGAGTTCGCGGATCCGCGCCAGCCACGCATCACGCACCTGCGGCGAAGCGGCGGTGGCGGGCGGGACGTCGCCTTCGGGCGCGTCCGCGTCGCTGGCGTTGAACACTGGCTGCGCAGCCTGTGCCTGCGCGGCCTCGTTGGCTGCGTGGGCGGCGGCGCCTTGCCGTGCCTGCGCGACGGGCGCGGGTGGCGCGGGTGGCGCGGGGGGCGGCGCGGCGACGTCCACCGGCGCAGGTGCATCGAACACGACCGGCGGTTCCTGCGGGGAAGATGGCGGTGTCGCGAGCGACTTGGCCGCCGCGACATCGCTGGCGGTGGCCTGGCGCGCCGTCATCGTTGCCGTTGCAGCGGCTGTTGCCGTCGCTGCAGTTGCAGTGTCGTCCGCTGGCGCAGCCGCGGCTGCAATCTCCTGCGGCGGCGGTCCGGAAAGCATGCGCACCGGCAACGGCGCCGGAGA
>DATJDY010000102.1:0-2761 GCA_035497155.1 Luteimonas sp. | reverse complement strand
GGTTTCGCCTTGCGCAGGGCCGCCTTGCGCAGGAGTGTAGAAGTGCGCGAGCGACTCCTCGCCGGTGCGGAACTGCGCATCGGCCTGCATGGTCACGCGCTTGACGCGCCCGCCCTGCACGCAGTCGTTGACATACACCGGCGCCAGCATCAGCTGGATCGCGCTGTAGATGTCGCCGACCGACAGCCCCATCGCCTGCGCCTGCACGCGGTCGACGTCGAGCTTGAGCTGCGGCGACGGCGCCAGCGTGTTCGGGCGCACGCCCACCAGCGTCTTGTCCTGGCCGGCCTTGCCCAGCAGCGTGCCCATCGCCTGCGCGAGCGCCGCGCGGCCCGCGCCGCTGCGATCCTGCAGGTACATGTCGAAGCCGCCGAACGCGCCAAGGCCGTTCACCGTGGGCAGGTTCATCACGAAGATCTGCGCGTCGCGGATCCCGAACAGCGCCATGTTCGCCTTCTGGATGAAGTCGGTGGCGGTGACCTTGCGCTCGCTCCACGGCTTGAGCTTGATGAACGCCATGCCGACGTTCTCGCCCTGGCCGACGAAGCTGAAGCCGGCGACCTGCATCATGCCCTCGAAGCCGTCCTGCTTCTCGATGGCGTGGCGCACTTCCTCGAACACCGCGTCGGTGCGGCGCAGCGTCGCGCCCGGCGGCAACTGGACGATCGCCAGCGCATAGCCCTGGTCTTCCTCGGGGAGGAAGCTCCCCGGCATCTTCCAGAACAGCCAGGCGCACAGCACCGCCAGGCCCGCGAACGCGATCATCCAGCGCGGCGCATGCCGCACGGCGCTGCCGACCTGGCGCACGTAGGTGCCCGAGATGCGGTCGTAGAGCTTGTTGAAGCGGCGGAAGATCGGGTTGCGCGTGTCGTGGTGACCGGTGGGCTTGAGCAGGCTCGCGCACAGCGCCGGGGTGAAGCCCAGCGCGAGGAACGCGGAGAACACCATCGCCATCGCGATCGTCAGCGCGAACTGCTTGTACACCGCGCCGGCGCTGCCGCCCTGCAGCGCGCTGGGCACGAACACCGCCGCCAGCACCACCGTGATCGCGATCACCGCGCCGCTGATCTGGTGCATCGCCTTGATCGTGGCCTGGTAGGGCGACAGGCCCTCCTCGGTCATGATGCGCTCGACGTTCTCGATCACCACGATCGCGTCGTCCACCACGATGCCGATCGCCAGCACCATGCCGAACAGGCTGAGCTGGTTGATCGAGAAGCCGATGACGTACATGCCCAGGAACGTGCCGAGCAGCGCGACCGGGATCACCAGGGTCGGGATCAGCGTGGCGCGGAAGTTCTGCAGGAACAGCAGGATCACCAGGAACACCAGGACCATGGCCTCGGCCAGGGTCTTGACCACTTCCTCGACCGAGATGCGCACGAAGTCGGAGCTGTCGTACGGCGAGAACCACTGCACGCCCTGCGGGAAGCTCGGCTGCAGCGACTGCATGCGGTCCTTGACCGCCGCGGCCACCGCCAGCGCGTTCGCGCCCGGCGCCAGCTGCACCGCGAAACCGGACGCGGGCTGGCCGTTCCACTTCAGGTCGAAGCCCTGCGCGGAGCCGGACAGCTCGACGCGCGCCACGTCCTTCAGGCGGACCGCGGCGCCGGACGCGTCGGTGCGCAGCAGGATCTGCTCGAACTCTTCCGGCGTGCTGAAGCGTCCTTCCGCCGACACCGACGCGGTGATCATCTGCGTCTCGGGCGACGGCTCGCCGCCGATCGAACCCGCGGAGAACTGCACGTTCTGTCCGCGCACGGCCGCGAGCACCTGGCTGGCGGACAGGCCGTAGGCGCGCAACTGGTCGGGATTGAGCCAGATGTGCATCGCGTACTCGCCGCCGAACAGCTGCGCGCTGCCGACCCCGGGGACGCGCGAGACCTGGTCGAGCACGCGCGACGCGATCAGGTCGGCGAGCTGGTCCTTGCCGATCTCGGGATTGCTCGACTTCAGCGCCACGACCATCAGGAAGCCGGAGTTGGCCTTCTGCACGGTGACGCCCTGCTGCACGACCTCGGTGGGCAGGCGCGGCGTGGCCTGCGACACCTTGTTCTGCACCTGCATCTGCGCGGTATCCGGGTCGGTGCCCGGCTTGAAGGTCAGGTTGATCGAGGAACCACCGCTCGAGCTCGACGAGGAACTGAAGTAGTCGAGGTTGTCGATGCCGGTGAGCTGCTGCTCGATGACCTGGGTGACCGCCTTCTCGGTGGTCTCGGCATTGGCGCCGGGATAGCCGGCGGCGACGGTGACCTGGGTCGGGGCGATGTTCGGGTACGACTCGACGCCGAGGCCGCGGATCGACAGCGCGCCGGCGATCACGATCAGGATCGCGATCACCCAGGCGAAGACCGGGTGTTCAATGAAATAGCGGGACATGGATCAGCCTCCGGTCTTGGCGGCCGGCGCGGCCTTCTTCGGCTGCGGCTGCGCGGCAGCCGCGCCCGGCTGCCCCGACGCGCCGGCGGCATCGGCGGTTCCGTCGGCCGGCATGGCCTTGGCCGGTGCGCCGGGCTGCACGCGCTGCAGGCCGGACACGATCACCTGGTCGCCCTCGACCAGCCCGCTGCGCACCACCCAGTCGCTGCCCTGCTGGCTGCCCGTCTGGATGTCCTTGCGCGCGACCTTGCCGTCCTTGCCGACGACCAGCACGTACGCGCCCTTGTCGTCGCGCTGCACCGCGACCTGCGGCACGAGGAACGCGTTGCGCTCCTCGCCGAGGATCGCGCGCAGGGTCACGAACGTGCCCGGCAGCAGCATG
>DATJDY010000101.1:0-5619 GCA_035497155.1 Luteimonas sp. | reverse complement strand
CAACATCCTGGTGACGAACAACGACGACCACCTGCGCAACCATGCCTTTCTCTTCGATCCAGCAGGCCGCGGCTGGCGCCTGAGCCCGCTCTATGACGTGGTGCCATCGCCGGAGGTGGGAACGGACAGATTCCTCAATCTCGCCGCCGGCCCGCAGGGCCGTGCTGCGAGACTCGACAATGCCATCGCAGGTGCTGGCGCATTTGGACTGCGGCGTAGCGAGGCAGCGGCAGCAATCGCGGAACTGGTCGCGCGCACGCGCGCATGGCGTAACACGTTCGATGCCTGCGGTGTATCAGAGCGGGACAGCGACACCATCGCCAACGCCTTCCGCCACGCGGGCGACATCGGCATGCGCGAGGTGGAGCGGCGGATATAGGCAGCCCGTGGCAAACGCCCGACCATGCCCTGAAGAGTGGTGGGCCGTGATGGATTCGAACCATCGACCAGCGGATTAAAAGTCCGATGCTCTACCGACTGAGCTAACGGCCCACGAAAGACGGGCCGGGCGGCACGCGCCCGGGGGGGAAGATTCTAGCGGTAACGGGTCGGGTCGGCGACGCCGGCGGCGGCGAAGCCGTCGGCGCGCAACCGGCAGGCATCGCAATGGCCGCAGGCGCGGCCCTGCGCGTCGGCGCTGTAGCACGACACGGTCTGCGCGAAATCCACGCCCAGGCGCAGGCCCTCGCGCACGATGTCGGCCTTCGACATGTGCAGCAGCGGTGCATGGACGCGAAATCCGGCGCCTTCGACGCCGGCCTTCGTGGCGAGGTTGGCGAGGTGTTCGAAGCCCTCGATGAACTCGGGGCGGCAGTCGGGATAGCCCGAATAGTCCACCGCATTGACGCCGCAGAACAGGTCCGCGCTGCCGATGACTTCGGCCCAGCCCAGCGCGAGCGACAGCATGATCGTGTTGCGCGCGGGCACGTAGGTCGACGGGATCGTGGCGCCGATGACGTGGCCGTCGGCATCGTCCGGCACCGCGATCGCGTCGTCGGTCAGGGCCGAGCCGCCGATGCTGCGCAGGTCCACGCCCACGGTCTTGTGCGCGACGGCGCCGAACATGCGCGCCACGCGATCGGCGGCGTCGAGCTCGGAGGTGTGGCGCTGTCCGTAACGCACGCTCAGCGCATGCGGCGCGAAGCCCTGCTCGCGCGCGATCGCCAGCACCACGGCCGAATCCATGCCGCCGGAGACGAGCACCACCGCCGGCTCGGTCACGCGTGCATCCATCGCAACGTCCTCCTTACGACACCAATCCCGTTCAACGGCCGGGCTCGTCGTTCCACAGCAGCTTGTGCAGCTGCACCTGGAAGCGCACGGGCGGCTTCTCCGCGACGATCCAGTCGGCCAGCTGCGTCGCCGGCAACTGCGCCGCGCTCGGCGAAAACAGCACGTCGCAGCGTTCGTGCAGGCGATGTTCCGCGACCACGGCGCAAGCCCAGTCGAAATCGGCGCGGTCGCACAACACGAACTTGACCTGGTCGTGCGCGGTGAGCAGCGCGAGGTTGGCCCACAGGTTGCGCGCGACCTCGCCCGAGCCCGGCGTCTTGACGTCGACGACGCGCGACACGCGCGCATCCACGCTGGCGATGTCCACTGCGCCCGAGGTCTCCAGCGACACGATGTAACCCGCATCGCAAAGCGCGCGCAGCAAGGCGATGCAACGCTTCTGCGCCAGCGGCTCGCCGCCGGTCACGCAGACGTGCCGCACGCCGTGGGCCGCCACTTCGGCCAGGATCGCGTCGATGTCGCGCCACTCGCCGCCGTGGAAGGCATAGGCGGTGTCGCAGTAGCCACAGCGCAGCGGGCAGCCGGTCAGGCGCACGAACACGGTCGGCCAGCCGGCGTCGCGCGCTTCGCCCTGCAGGGACAGGAAGATCTCGGTGATGCGCAGGCGGTCCGTCGCCGTCGCGGCGGCGGCCGCTTCGGGGGCGACGGTGCTCATGGGGCTATTTTATCGCGCCGGGGCGACCCGGATCGGGTTGCCGCGGCCGGGGGCCGGGCTCAGCGCGCGGAGGTCAGCCGCATCGCCTGCAGGCGGTCCTGCGCGGTGCGCGCGGCATCGGTGCCGGGATAGCTGCGCACCACCTGCGCCAGCGTCGCCTGGGCCGCGTCCTGCTGGCCCAGGCCGTACTGCGAGAGGCCCAGCTTCAGCATCGCCCCGGCCGCCTTGTCGTGCGCCGGGTAGCGCTCGAGCAGCGCGCGGAACTGCTGCGCCGCGAGTTCGTAGTTCTGGGTGGCGTAATAGCTCTCGCCGAGCCAGTAGACGGCATTCGGCGCGAGGGGGCCGGCCGGGAACTGGCCCAGGAACTGCTGGAACGCGCGCGCGGATTCGTCGTAGCGGCCGGCCTTGAGGCGGTCGAACGCGGCCTCGTAGGCGACGCGCTCGGCGTCGCCAGGCGCAGCGACCGTGGCCGCGCGCGGCGGCGGCACCGCGGAAGGCGCTGCAGTCGCTGGAGCTCCCGCGGAAGCCGTTGTACGCGCGGGCGCTGGCGGCGCGACGGCGGCGGCGCCACCCGTGGCATCCGCAGGCGGCGCGACCGCCGCCCCGCCCTCGAGGCGATTGATGCGCCCGTCGAGGTCCAGGTACTGGTTGCGGCCGGCCTCCTCCATCTGCTGCTGCTTGTGCTGCAGCTCCTCGATCTGGGCGCGCAGCGCCTGGACGTCGGACTTGAGCGCGTTGACCTGGTTGAGCAGGTCGACGTTGCCCTGGTCGGTCGCGGCGCGCTGCTCGAGCGCGGCGACGCGTTCGGCCAGGCTGGCGCGCTGCGCGCTGGCCACCGGCGCGAACGCGAGCAGTGCAAGGGAAACCGCGAATACGGGGATGCGCACGTTCATGGACGTTCCACCCATCAGGAGACTCCAAAAAGAATAAGGCAGCGGGATCCCCGCTGCCTTACCGAGAACTGTCCCGCAGGACGAGGGAGCCGGGAAACCGGGAACTACGGTTCCCTGCTCCCCGTTCCCGCCCTTACTTCGCCGTATACACGATCTCGACGCGGCGGTTCTTGCCCCAGCAGTCCTCGCTGGATTCGGTGCAGGTCGGGCGCTCTTCGCCGTAGCTCACGACGTTCAGCTGGCTCGCCGAACCGCCGTTGGCCTGCAGCGCGGACGACACGGCATTGCCGCGGCGCTCGCCCAGGCCCATGTTGTACTCGCGGCTGCCGCGCTCGTCGGCATTGCCTTCCAGCGTCATGCGCGAGGACGGACGGTCGCGCAGGTACTTGGCATGGCAGGCCATCGCCTGCTGGAACTCCGGACGCAGTGCATCCTGGTCGAAGTCGAAGTAGATCACGCGCGTGCGCAGGCAGGCGTCCGTGTCCAGGTCGGCGGGCGTATACGCGCCAGCGGTGGTCGGCGCGGGCTCGGTGGCGGCAGGCGCCTGGTTGACCGGCGTCTCGACCGGCGGGGCTTCCTTGACCTTCTTCGAGCAGGCCACGGCCGCGGTGCACATGAGTGCCGCGAGCAGGATCCGGGTGGTGTTGTTCATCATGCTTCCTCGTCGTTGGAACGGATGTGTGGAACTACCCATGCGGCCTCCGGCGCAGCCTTCGGCCGGAGTCTGTCAGCGCTTGCCGCGATACGGCCCCCAGGCCGGCTCGCGCACGTCGCCATCGGCGAGCACCAGGCGCTGGCGCACGCGCGCGTCGGCCGAAACGGCGTAAAGCACGCCGCGCCTGCCTTCCTTCGCCGCGTAGAGCAGCATCCCGGCGTTCGGCGCGAAGCTCGGCGACTCGTCGAGCGAGCCCGGCGACAGCAGGCTCCAGCGCGGCGAGCCCAGGCTGCGATCGAGCAGCGCGATGCGGTAGACGTTGCCGTTGCCTTGCGTGGTCGCGATCTTCTTGCCGTCCCACGACACGGCCGGATCGGCGTTGTAGCTGCCCTGGAAGCTGACGCGCGTGGCGCCGCCGCCACTGGCGGAAACCTGGTAGATCTGCGGCTTGCCGCTGCGATCGGACGTGAAGTACAGGCTGGCGCCGTCCGGGCTCCACGACGGGGAAGTGTCGATGCCGAACTGGTTGGTGACCTGGGTGAGCGCCTTGCTGCCCAGGTCCATCACGTAGATCTCGGGGTTGCCCGACTTCGACAGCGTCAGCGCCAGGCGCCTGCCGTCGGGCGAGAAGGCGGGCGCGCCGTTGATGCCGCGAAAGCTGGCGACCAGCTCGCGCGCACCGGTGGCGATGTCCTGGATGTAGATCGAGGAATTGCCGCGCTCGAAGCTGACGTAGGCGAGCTTGCGCCCGTCCGGGCTCCACGACGGCGACAGCAACGGCTCGCCCGAACGCACCACGGTCTGCGGGTTCCAGCCGTCGGAATCGGCGACCATCAGCGCGTACCGGCTGGCCTTGCCGACGCCGGTGGCGGTGACGTAGGCGATGCGCGTCCAGAACGCGCCGCGCACGCCGAGGATCTTCTCGTAGATGGCGTCGGCGACCTGGTGCGAGACGTCGCGCATCGCGTTGGCGCGCGCGGTCATCGCGAATCCGAGCAGGCGCTGCTGCTTGGCGACGTCGAACAGTTCGTACTCGACGCGGTAGCCGCCGTCGGCGGCATCGAGGACGCGGCCGATGACCAGGAAGTCCTGCTTCAGCAGGCGCCACGCCGGGTAGTCGACTTCGCCGCCGGTGGTCGGGCGCTGCACGAGCTGCGCTTCCGGGAGGCTGCGGAACTGGCCGGACCGGGCCAGGTCGGCACGGATCACGGCGGCCACGTCGGTCGACGGCGCGGTGGCGCTGCCCTGGTAGGGCATGGGAACGACGGCGATCGGCAGCGCCGCGGCGCTGCCGCCGACGATGTCCAGCTCCAGCGGCTTTTCCTGGGCCCGGGCCATCGATGGCGCGACCAGCAGGAGCACCGGCAGGAGCGCTGGCAGGACCAGGGCGAAAAGGGTCTGGAGCGGATTGCGCAGCGATCGGGCCATCGTGGACGGGGTTTTCCTGGACGGGAAAGACATCCTTAACAGCTTGGCCGTGAACGCACTCTCAAAGATGAATGGACCCGTACTCCGGGGAACCGGTTTCGGCCGGGCGTGCGCCTGCTCAGCGGTCCTGTGCGACGAACTTGAGCTTCAGGTTGCGATTGAAAACCGTTTCGAACCCGGCATAGGGCAGCGGCTGGGCCTTCAGTACGGCGGCTTCGATCGAGCGACGCCCCAGGTCATCGTAGGGGCAACTGGGGTCTACGCTGACGGCAGTCACGGTGCCGCCCTGGACCTGGCGGATATTGATGGTGCAGGCCTGGCCCAGGGGCACCGAATCGGGGCGGGTCCAGTTGCGCAGGATCGCGTCCGTAAGGGCCGCGGCATAGCGGGCCGCGAGGGCGGCGTCGACGCCGTTGTTGCCGGGCGGCGGCGCGGTCGTGGACGTCGACGGTTGCGTTTCCTGCGCGGCGCGCGCGTCGGCGATCTGCTTCAGTTTCTGCTCGGCGAGGTCGGCGGCGCGCTTGGCCTTCTCGCGCTCGGCGCGGATCTTCTCGAGCTTGCGCGCGATCTCCTGCTGTTGCGCCTGCTGCGCCAGCCGCTGCTTCTTCTCGGCCTCGTCCTGGCGCTTGCGCTCGGTCAGGTCGATCTGCTCCTGGCGGTGCTTCTCCTCCTGCTCGCGTGCGGCCTGGCGGGCG
>DATJDY010000100.1:0-4769 GCA_035497155.1 Luteimonas sp. | reverse complement strand
AGGACCGGCTGCACAAGCCGGCGGAACTCTACCTGGAAGGCTCCGACCAGCATCGCGGCTGGTTCCAGTCCTCGCTGCTCACCGGCGTGGCGATGGACGGCGCGGCGCCTTACCGGCAATGCCTGACGCACGGCTTCACGGTCGATGCGCAGGGACGCAAGATGTCGAAGTCGCTCGGCAACGGCATCGAACCGCAGGAAATCATCAAGACGCTCGGCGCCGACATCCTGCGGCTGTGGATCCTGTCCACCGACTACCGCAACGAGATGTCGCTGTCGCAGGAGATCCTCAAGCGCACCGCCGATGCCTACCGCCGCATCCGCAACACCGCGCGCTTCCTGCTCGGCAACCTGCACGGCTTCGACCCGTCGCGGCACGCCGTCGCGCCCGCGGACATGGTCGCGCTCGACCGCTGGATCGTGCATCGCGCGTACCTGCTGCAGGAGAAGATCAAGGACGCGTACGAGCGCTACGACTTCGCCGAGATCGTGCAGTCGCTGTCCAACTTCTGCAGCGTCGACCTCGGCGCGCTGTACCTGGACGTGACCAAGGACCGCTTGTACACGATGCAGGAAGGCTCGGCCGGCCGCCGCAGCGCGCAGACCGCGATGCACGCGATCGCGGAGGCGATGGTTCGGTGGATCGCGCCGATCCTGTCGTTCACCGCCGACGAGATGTGGGCCTACCTGCCGCCCGCGAAGGGCGAAACGACGCGCGGCGGCAACGTGCTGTTCGCGACCTGGTACGACGGCCTGCAGCCGCTGCCCGCCGACGCCGCGCTGTCGGCGGAGGATTTCGACCGCCTGCTGGCGTTGCGCGACGACGTCGCCAAGGTGCTGGAGCCGATGCGTGCCGCCGGCCGCATCGGCGCCGCGCTCGACGCGGAGATCGCGCTGCGTTGCGGCGTCGCCGACCAGAACTGGCTGGCGCCCTTCGTCGACGAGCTGCGCTTCCTGCTGATCAGCGGTGACGTGCGCATCGTCGTGGACGACGATGCGCGCGACCTGTCGATCGATGCCGAGCCGACCGAAAAGCCGAAGTGCGTGCGCTGCTGGCAGCGCCGGGGCGACATCGGCGACGACGCGGAACACCCGGAACTGTGCGGCCGCTGCATTTCGAACATCGGGCCCGGGCCGGGCGAGACGCGGAGGTGGTTCTGATGCGCGGCTTCGGCTTCGCGAAACCCGGCGCGCTGCCGTGGCTGGGCGTGTCCGCGCTGGTGCTGGTGCTCGACCAGCTCAGCAAGCTGTGGGTGCTGCGCAGCCTGCCCGAATTCCAGCCGGTGCCGGTGATCGATGGCCTCTGGAACTGGTACCGCACCTACAACACCGGCGCGGCGTTCAGCCTGCTCGGCGACGCCGGCGGCTGGCAGCAGTACCTGTTTTCCGGCTTCGCGGTCGTGATCAGCCTGGTGCTGGCGTGGTGGCTGGCGAAGACGCCGCGCGGCGAGTGGAAGACCGCGCTGCCGTTCGCGCTGGTGATCGGCGGGGCCATCGGCAACCTGCTCGACCGCCTGCAGCACGGCCATGTCGTCGACTTCATCCAGTGGCACTGGCGGGAACATTACTGGCCCTCGTTCAACATCGCCGATTCCGCGATCTTCGTGGCCGCGGCGATCCTGATCCTCACCAGCCTGCGCCAGCCGCGCAAGGCGTAAAATGGCGCCAATGGACATCGTCCTCGCCAATCCCCGCGGCTTCTGCGCCGGCGTCGATCGCGCCATCGAGATCGTCGAGCGCGCGCTCGAGACGCTGGGCGCGCCGATCTACGTGCGCCATGAAGTCGTGCACAACCGCTACGTCGTCGACGAGCTCAAGCACCGCGGCGCGATCTTCGTCGAGGAACTCGACGAGGTCCCCGACGGCGCGACCGTGATCTTCAGCGCCCACGGCGTCTCGCAGGCGGTGCGCACGGAAGCCGCGCGCCGCGACCTGAAGGTGTTCGACGCGACCTGCCCGCTGGTGACCAAGGTCCACATGGAAGTCGCGCGGCAGTGCCGTGCCGGCCGCGACATGGTGCTGATCGGCCATGCCGGGCACCCCGAGGTCGAGGGCACGATGGGGCAGTGGATCCGCGAAGGCGGCTCGACCGAGGCCTCGGGCGGCACCTCGGCCGGGTCGATCCATCTCGTCGAAGACCTCGACGATGTCGCGACGCTGGAGATCGCGCAGCCCGGCAACGTCGCGTTCACGACGCAGACGACGCTCTCGGTCGACGACACGCGCGGCATCATCGAAGCGCTGCGCGCGCGTTTCCCCGCGATCCAGGGCCCGCGCAACGACGACATCTGCTACGCCACCCAGAACCGCCAGGACGCGGTGCGCGAACTCGCGCACCAGTGCGACCTGGTGCTCGTCGTCGGCTCGCCCAACAGCTCCAATTCCAACCGCCTGCGCGAACTCGCCGAGCGCGAGGGCGTGGAAGCGCACCTGGTGGACGGCGCGTCCGAGATCGATCCGAAGTGGGTTGCCGGCCGCCGGCACGTCGGCGTGACCGCCGGCGCGTCCGCGCCCGAGGTCCTGGTCCGCGGCGTGATCGAGCGCCTGCAGCAGCTGGGCGCCGGCGCCGTGCGCGAGCTCGACGGCGAGCCCGAGGACATGGTGTTCGCGCTGCCGCGCGAGCTGCGCCTGCAACTGGTGGACTGACTGCTGGTGGAGTGCCTGCTGGTGAACCAGCCGCCGCATCGGCTAGAATCCGCACCCTGCCGCGGTTTCGCCGCTGCAGGCACTCTTTTCGCCGGAATAGCTCAGTTGGTAGAGCGGCGCATTCGTAATGCGTAGGTCGTAGGTTCGATTCCTATTTCCGGCACCAGATCGCGATATCCAGCGCCCCGGGCAGCGATGCCCGGGGCGTTTTTTGTTGCGTTCCCGGATCCGGGATCCCGGCGCGCCCGGCCGCGATGCGGGCCGGATACTGTGCTTGACATAGTATGCGACACCTTGTACTGTGCATGAAACAGTAACGGGTGAGCCGCAATGATGGCGAAGGACAGCAAGGACATCGGCCTGGTCGAGCTCCGGCGCGGCGCGCTGGTGCTGGCCACGCTCAGCCGGTTGCGCGAGCGCCAGTACGGCTACTCGCTGCGGCAGGCGCTGGCGGAGGGCGGCCTGCCGATCGAGGAGGGCACGCTTTATCCGCTCCTCCGGCGGCTCGAAGCCCAGGGCCTGCTGCTTAGCGAGTGGGACACCGCCACCGCGCCGCCGCGGCGCTACTACCGGCTCAGTCCCGAAGGCGAACGCGCCTTCGCGGACCTGTCCGCTGCCTGGCGTGCCCAGGCCGCGGCGATCGATGGATTTCTCAAGGGGGACAACGGGCAATGATGACCGCGAACGATGTGATCGAATCCTACGTGCGCGATGTCGCGCGCCTCCTGCCGCACAAGCGGCGCGAGGACGTGGCACTGGAATTGCGCGCGCTGCTGCAGGAAGAACTGGCGGCGAAGGCCGAAGCCGCCGGCCGCGCACCGGACCACGCGATGGCGATGGCGCTGCTGGCCGGCTTCGGCCGCCCGGCGGAAGCCGCGGCGCGCTACGAGCCGCGCAAGCCGCTGATCGACCCGGAGGACAACCACGACTTCGCGATCTGGATGATCGTCGGCCTCGTGGTGATCGGCATGTCCGACGATCACCTGGAACTCGACATCGTGGAATGGTTCGCCTGCCTGGCGTTGGTGTTCATGGCGATCGCCTGGTTCCGCCGGCGCCGGCCGGAGGGCAACTTCGCCTGGAAACCGCGCCAGCAGCCGAAGCCCGCGCGCGCGCCGCGCTGGCAGGCGTTGCTCGCCGCGGCGGGGCTGATCGTGTTCCCGTTGTGCCTGTACCTCTCGCCGCAGGGTTACTGGGACACCGCGACCTTCGGCCATGGCGTGGGCGGCGGACTCGCGCTGACCGACGCCTTCCTGCACAGCTGGCAGCGCACGGCGACGATCGGCTGGCTGCTCGCGTACATCGCCGTTCCGCTCGCGGTGGCGGTGCAGGGCGGCTGGCGTCGCTGGAGCCGGCGCGCTGGCCTCGTCACCGGCTTCGGCCTGGGCCTGATGCTGCTCGCGCATGCGGCGCCGATGACGGCGTTCCTCGACCACACGCCGTTCGCGATGTTCGTGCTGCCCCGCGCCGATGCGGTCGCGATGCCGTGGTTCCGGTTCGCCGGCGGACTCGTGCTGCTCAGCGCGCTGTACGAGGCGTACCTGGAATGGGTGCGCGTCGAGCCGGCGCCGGAAGGCACTGCATCCCTCGCCGGCCCCGCGACCGGAAGCGCCTGATCCCAGCGCGTGCGACGCCCGCCCGCTAGAGTGGCGGCGTCGCACGCAAGGGAACACAGGGAACCGATGGCCGGGAAGATCACGAGCAAGGCGAAGACCGCCTTCGTCTGCGGCGAATGCGGCGGCGAGCACAACAAGTGGCAGGGTCAGTGCGCCGAGTGCGGCGCCTGGAACACGTTGTCGGAAATCGTCCTCGAGCCGGCGGGCGCGGTCGCGGCGAAATCGCCGGCGCGGCGCGACGGCTGGGCGGGCAAGGTGGACGCGCCGAAGGTCACCGCGCTGGCGGACGTCCGCCACCACGAGGACGCGCGTGTCTCCACCGGTATCGCCGAGTTCGATCGCGTGCTCGGCGGCGGGCTGGTCGAGGGCGCGGTGGTGCTGGTGGGCGGCGATCCCGGCATCGGCAAGTCGACGCTGCTGCTGCAGGCGGTGGCGAAGATGGCCGGCGGCGCGGCGGCCTCCAATGGCGCGCCCGGCAGCAGCACGCCCTTCACCAGCCTGTACGTCA
>DATJDY010000099.1:0-2831 GCA_035497155.1 Luteimonas sp. | reverse complement strand
CGATGCTGCCGATCTCCTGATCGAGCTTGAGCGTGTAGGCGTTGCCCAGCGTGATCGCGCGCAGCGCCTGCGGCACGCTCAAGCGCTCGGCCTCGCCGAGCACGCGGCCCGAAGGCGTGACGCGGTTGACGGCGCACCACGCGGTGAACAGCGGCCCGAGCGGCGTCACCGGCGCGTCCGAGTGGATCGCCAGCGGCACCCCGGCGGCCAGCGCGCTGGCGCAGGCGTTCATGCGCATCGCGCGATCCGGCCCCATCGTGATCTCGTAGTGCTGATCGCCCCAGTACCAGATGTGGTTGGTGAAGAGGTTCGCGCACAGGCCGAGCGCCGCCATGCGGCGAAACAGCGGCGCGTCGATCATCTGGCCGTGCTGCAAGGTGTGGCGGTGGTCGGGGCGCGGTGCGCGCGTCAGCACGCGCTCGATGGCGTCGATCGCGACCTCGCTCGCCTCGTCGGCATTGGTGTGGGTGTGGATCAGCAGGCCGGCACGGTGGTAGGTTTCGAAGTCGGCCTCGTATTGCGCCGGCGCGGTGACCCAGATGCCGTTGGGCGCGCCGTTGAAGTGGCCGGGCCAGCGCAGGCGCGCCGAGAAGCCCTGGATCGAGCCGTCGAGCATCATCTTCACCAGGCCGTAGCGCAGCTTGTCGGTGTTGCGCGCCTTCAGCGCTTTCACGTGCTCGGCACCCGCGGCCGCGCCCAGCGGGCCGTGAAAGGCCTGGAACGCGGGCAGGATGCGCACGCCGCAGGCGTCGTCGGCGAGCGCGGCTTCGAGCGTGCGGCAGTCGTCCTCGCTCAGCTTGTTGACGAGGTCGGTCGCGGTCGTCACGCCCTGCATGCACGCGAGCTTCGCGAACGAGCGGATGCCGGCCTCGCTCATCGGCGCGAGCAACCCGACGTTGCCGACCTTGCGCAGCACCAGGAACATCGCGGCCGGCTCCTGCAGCTCGCCGGTGAGCTCGCCGGGCTGCGCATCGCCGCGCGCGAACTTGACGACGCCCTCGACCTCGTTGTCGCGGTTGATGTCGGCGAGCCGCAGCATCGCCGAGTTGACGTTCATGATGTGGCCGTTGGCGTGCGCGATGATGATGGGCCGCGTGCGGCTCGCGCGGTCCATGTGCTCGACCGTCATGCGCTCGCCGCCGAAGTAGATCGGGTCGAACCCCCAGGCGATGAGCGGCTCGGCGTCGGCCTTGCCTTGCGCCGTCATCTGCGCGTCGATCTCCTCGAGCCGCGCGACCACCGCGTCCATCGAGCGCAAGCCGCTCCAGACCTTGCCTTGCGGATCGCGCCGGTCGAACCAGCCGAGATAGGCCCAGTCCCACATGCTGCCTTCCTTCAGATGGCAGTGGCCTTCGACGAGGCCGGGCATCAGCACCTTGTCCTTGAAGCGCGCGTCGAGCGTGTACTCGCCCCAGGCACTCACGCGCTCCAGGTCGCCGACCGCGAGCACGCGGCCGTCGCGCACCGCGACGTGGGTCGCGTCCGGTTGCATCGGGTTCATCGTGATGATGCGACGGGCGGCGTAGACCGTGATGGCGTTCATGGCAGTGCGATCTCGAGAAGAGGGAGGGGCGCCGCGCGAAGGCAAATGCCTCGCGCGCCGGGTTCAGGTGGCAGGCAACTGCAGCGGCGCGCGCGGCACGCCGTCCACGATCTCGACGCGTCGGCATGCGACCCAATGGCCGGGTACGACTTCGCGCAGCGGCGGCGGTGCGGTGGTGCAGGCCGGCTCGGCGACCGGGCAGCGGCCGGCGAAGCGGCAACCGCTCGGCGGATTGATCGGGCTCGGCGGATCGCCGCTCAGCTTGATGCGCCGCGCGGCACGCTGGCGCCCGCCGCTCACGGTGGGCACGGCCGACATCAGCGCGACGCTGTAGGGGTGCAGCGGGTTCGAGAAGAAGGCCTGGCGCGGTGCGCGCTCGACGATCTGGCCGAGGTACATCACCGCGAGGTCGTCGCAGATGTGCTCGACCACCGCCATGTCGTGCGAGATGAACAGATAGGTCAGGCCGAGTTCGCGCTGCAGCCGCGCCAGCAGGTTCAGGGTCTGCGCGCGGATCGCGATGTCGAGCGCCGAGACCGGCTCGTCGCAGACCACGAGTTCGGGGTTCGTGGCCAGCGCGCGCGCGATGTTGATGCGCTGGCGCTGGCCGCCCGAGAACTGGTGCGGAAACAGATGCTGCTGCTCGGGCCGCAGGCCGACCGCGGTGAACAGCTCGGCGACGCGCTCGTCGCGCTGCGCCGGCGTGCCCACAGCCATCAGGTCGAGCGGCGCACGCACCGCGCTGCCAGCGCGCTCGCGCGGGTTCAGCGACGAGAACGGATCCTGGAAGATGATCTGCAGCCGGCGCCGCGCGCGGCGCAGCGCCTCGCCTTCGAGCGCGCTCAAGTCCGTGTCGCCCAGGCGGATGCTGCCTGCCGTGACCGGTGCGAGCCGCATCACCGCAAGCGCGGTCGTCGTCTTGCCCGAGCCCGATTCGCCCACCAGGCCGAGCGTGCTGCCGCGCGCGATGTCGAACGAGACGCCATCCACCGCCTTCACCACCTCGGGCGGCTGGAACCAGCCCGCCTTGCGGCGCGGAAAGTGGACCTTCAGATCGCGCACCGCGAGCAGGGGCTGCGGCGCTTTCGAGCCGGCCGCGTCGGGGCCCGTGGCGACGCTCACGCTGCCGTCGAGGGAGTTGCTCATGGCGTCGCGTCCGCCGCCGCCGCTGTCTCGACGTGCAGCCAGCACGCGGCGCCGTGGCCGGCCTCGCCCGAGCCGAGCGCGAACATCGGCGGCACCTCGACGGCGCAGCGCGGCATCGCTCTCGGGCAGCGCTCGCGAAACG
>DATJDY010000098.1:0-12410 GCA_035497155.1 Luteimonas sp. | reverse complement strand
CGAGCGGGTTGTTTCCGGTCGGGCGGTGGCCCTGCAGGGCGGGGGACATGGGCATCCGATCCACGTAGTGTCGACGCTGCGAGGGTAGTGCCAACGCCGTCCCGCGGCAAACCCCGCGGCGGCGGCGGGGCACCCCTGGGCGTTTTGGCCCATAATCCGCCCCTTCCCCGTGCCGCCGGAATGCCGATGCCGCTCGTCAAGCCGTTGCCCCGCCTGAAACTGCAGGGCTTCAACAACCTGACCAAGGCGCTGTCCTTCAACATCTACGACGTGTGCTACGCCGTGTCCGAGGACCAGCGCCGGCGCTACATCGAGTACATCGACGAGGAATACAACGCCGACCGGCTCACCCAGATCCTGACGGACGTGGCCGAGATCATCGGCGCGAACATCCTCAACGTCGCGCGCCAGGACTACGATCCGCAGGGCGCGTCGGTGACGATCCTGATCTCGGAGCAGCCGGTCGTCGACAAGGCCGATGCCAAGGGCGTGATCTCCGACGCCGTGGTCGCGCACCTGGACAAGTCGCACATCACCGTGCACACGTACCCGGAAACGCACCCGGACAACGGCATCGCGACCTTCCGCGCCGACATCGACGTGGCCACCTGCGGCGTGATCTCGCCGCTGAAGGCCCTGAACTACCTGATCGAGTCGCTGGAATCGGACATCGTGGTGATGGACTACCGCGTGCGCGGCTTCACCCGCGACATCAAGGGCCGCAAGCACTACATCGACCACAAGATCAACTCGATCCAGGACTACCTGGCCAAGAACGTGCGTTCGCGCTACGAGATGCTCGACGTGAACGTGTACCAGGAAAACATCTTCCACACGAAGATGCACCTGAAGGACTTCGACCTCGACAACTACCTGTTCGAGGAAAAGGCGAAGAACCTGTCGTTCAAGGAGCGCATGAAGATCGAGGCGCGGCTCAAGCGCGAGATCGAGGAGCTCTACCACGGCCGCAACCTGGTCGAGTGACCCGGCGCGCCGCGCGCTGCGCGGCGCTCAGATGCGGTAGGCCACCGTCTTCATCAGCTTCGACGCCGCGGCCATCAGCGACGGGATCGGCGGCGGCAGCACGCGCGCGCCGGCGGCTTCGGCGTTCGCCGCGTGGCGCGCCTCGTCGGACTTCATCGTTTCCAGGATCGCGCGACTGCGCAGGTCGGCTTCGGGCAGCGACTGCAGGTGATCTTCCAGGTGCGCCTCGACCTGGCGTTCGGTCTCGACCACGAACCCCAGGTTCCAGCCGTCGCCGCGCAGGCCCGCGACCACGCCGATCGCGTGGCTGCCGGCGTACCACAGCGGATTGAGCAGGCTCGGGCGGCTGTCGAGCTCGCGCAGGCGGTCGGCGCACCAGGCGAGGTGGTCGGTTTCCTCCTGCGCGGCGTGCAGCAGCTGCGCGCGCGTCGCATCGTCGCGCGCGACCAGCGCCTGGCCGACGTAGAGCGCCTGCGCGCAGACCTCGCCCACGTGGTTGATGCGCATCAGGCCGGCGGCATGGCGGCGCTCGGCCTCGTCGAGGACGATGTCGGCGCGGTCGCCGGCCGGATTCGGGCGCTCGGCGCGCGCACTGCCCAGTACGGTCCCAAGCGCGTTCTGCATGCCGTCGAGGAGGCGGTCCACCGAGGTCAGCGTGCGTTCCATGGGCGCATCTTACCGCCGGGTTGCGATCATCGCCTTCGGGGCCGGACGACGCGTCGCTCCGGGGTTGGGCGACGTGACGACGTGTGTGTGGTCCGCCGCCCAGCCACGAAGCAATGACCGCTCCTCGTCATGGGAGGAGGGTGGCGAGGAATTCGAGGGGGTGTTCGACCGGGACGGCGGCCGCGTTCGCGAAGTGGAGGCGGCAGCCGATGTTTGCGCTGAGCAGGCGCGTCGCGCCGCTGGCGGCCAGCTGCTCCAGCAAGGGCGCACGGAATTGCGCCGCGCGCGCCGGATTCGTCGCCATCTGCGTGCCCGCGGCGCCGCAGCAGCCGAAGCCGGCATCGAGCTCGACGATGTCGAGGCCCGGCACGCGCGCGAGCAGCGCGCGCGTCGCCGCGACGGTGCGGACGACGTTGCGCTGCGTGCAGGGCAGGTGCAGGGCGACGCGCTCGCGGCATTCGCGCAAGGGCAGGCGGTCCGCGCGCGCGGCGAGGAAGGCCATCGCGTCCACGACCTGCGTGCCATCGGGCATGGCCTCGGCGACGGCTTCATGGCAGCCACTGGCGAGCGTGAGGACCTGGCGCGCGCCGGCGAACACGCGAGCGTTGCGCGCGGCAAGGCGTGCGGCCATCGCGACGTTGCCGGCATGCGCGTGCAGGGCACCGCAACAGCCCTGCCCTGCGGGTTCCCCGAGTTCGACGCCGACGGCTGCGCACAAGCGCGTCGTGGCGGCGCGCAGGGCCGCTTCGTACGGGCCGGCGACGCAGCCGCGAAACAGCGCGACGTCGGCGACGCGCGAGGTCGTGGTGGCGCGCACCGTTGTGCGCGGCGGGCGCGGCAAGGGGCGCCATGCGGTCGGCAACACGGGGAACAATGCTCGATACGTTCCCAGCGCCATCGCCAGCAACCGCGGCCGCGCCGCGAGCAGTTCGAGCACGCGCTGGCGAACACCGGGCGCGCGGCGCGTGCGCTGGCGGGCGCGGGCCGCGACCAGCAGGGCGCCGTATTCCACGCCGGCCGGGCAGGCGGCCTCGCAGCTGCGGCAGCCCAGGCATTGGTCGAGGTGGGCTTCGCCGGCCGGGTCGGGCGCCACGAGGTCCAGCGCCCAGCCGCGGGCCAGGGCGATCCGGCCCCGGGGCGACTCCGGCTCCAGCCGGTCCAGGCGATAGGTGGGGCAGACCGGCAGGCACAGGCCGCACTGGACGCAGCGGTCGGCCAGGGCCACCAGCGGGTCGGCCATTGCGAGGCCGCCGGGCGCGGAGGCGGGCGCGGAGGCGAGGGGCAGCGGACCGGCAGGCAGGCTCACGGACGAAGTTTACGGCGGCTTGCCCGTGGCCGCCCGGCCCGGTATCATTCCGCCTCTTGTGTTCCCACAACGCGTGGCGACGTTCCGGCGGCCGAGGCCTCCGCAACCAGCCCGACAAGGTATCCATAGCAGACCCGCCATGAAGACTTTTACCGCCAAGAACGAGACCGTCCAGCGCGACTGGTATCTCGTCGATGCCGAGGGCAAGACCCTGGGCCGCCTCGCCTCCGAGCTCGCCCGCCGCCTCCGCGGCAAGCACAAGCCCGTGTTCACCCCGCACGTCGACACCGGCGATTACCTCGTCGTGATCAATGCCGAGAAGATCGCGGTCACCGGCAAGAAGCTGCAGGACAAGATGTACCACCGGTTCACCGGCTACATCGGCAACCTGAAGACCGAGAACCTCGCCCAGGCGCTGGAGCGCCACCCGGAGCGCGTGATCGAGATCGCGGTCAAGGGCATGCTGCCGAAGAATCCGCTCGGCCGCGCCATGTACCGCAAGCTCAAGGTGTACAAGGGTGCCGAGCATCCGCACGCCGCCCAGCAGCCGCAGCCGCTCGACATCTAAGGTACGAACATGGCAATCACCCAGAATTACGGCACCGGCCGTCGCAAGTCCTCCACCGCGCGCGTGTTCCTGCGCAAGGGCAGCGGCGCCATCATCATCAACGACCGCACGATCGAGGACTTCTTCGGCCGCGAGACGGCGCGCATGATCGTGCGCCAGCCGCTCGAGCTGACCAAGTCGACCGACAAGTTCGACGTCAAGGTCACGGTCGAGGGCGGTGGCACCACCGGCCAGGCCGGCGCGATCCGCCTGGGCATCGCCCGTGCGCTGGTCGAGTACGACGAGTCGCTGAAGTCGGACCTGCGCAAGGCCGGGTTCATGACCCGCGACGCGCGCGAGGTCGAGCGCAAGAAGGTCGGCCTGCACAAGGCCCGCCGCGCGACGCAGTTCTCCAAGCGTTAATGGAGTTGGTCGCCGGAGCATGGCTCCGGCGCTACAATCCAGCCTTATAGCCCCGTCGCCAAGCGGTAAGGCACCTGACTCTGACTCAGGCATTCGGTGGTTCGAATCCATCCGGGGCTGCCAGACCCGAAGAGGCCCGCCCGCAAGGCGGGCTTCTTCTTTTGGCGGCGCGCACGCGCAGGCGACAGGCGCGACAATGGCCGCTGGCCCCCAGCGTGCCCTCGCCGCCGATGTTCCCGCCGCCCTATACGCCACCCGCCGCGCTGCTCTCGCAACTGCGCGGGCACGGCCACGCCGTCCTCGACCCAGAAGCTGCCGCCGCGCTGTGCGGCACGCGCCTGGCCGACCTGCAGGCGCTCGCGCCGTCCTGGGACGACCTGCCGCCGGATACCTACCTGCGCGACGGCGGCCACTATCGGCGGCGGCGGCATTCCTGCTACGTCGTCGATGCCGACGGCGTCCAGGCGGCGCCGCATCGCGCGCACTGGCAATCGCTCGACTACAACGCCCTGCACGGTGGCATGGAGCGCTGGTTCGAGCCGGTGGCGGGCGGCATCGCGGCGGCGCCCGCCTGGAATGCCCTGCTGTCGGGACTCGCCGGGCTGTGCTCGCGGCTGCGCGACGAATCGCGCTGGTTCGTCGAGGCGCACCAGTTCCGCATCGACACCGCGGGCGGCATCGGCCGGCCCACGCCGGAAGGCGCGCACCGCGACGGCGTCGATTTCGTGGCGGTGTTCCTGGTCGCGCGCGAAGGCATCAAGGGCGGCGAGACCCGCGTGTTCGTCGCCGACGGCCCGGATGGGCAGCGTTTCACGTTGACACGTCCATGGTCCCTGCTGCTGCTCGACGATGCCCGCGTGATCCACGAGTCGACCCCGATCACGCCGGAGCAACGGCCTGGGGACGAAGGAATCACGGCGCCCGCGCACCGCGACACGCTGGTGCTGACCTTCCGCGCCGGCGGCTTCCAGGGCGACGCGGCTACAATCGCGGGCTGAACGGAGGAACGCGATGAAGCTCGGAAGTCTCAAGGAAGGCGGCCGCGACGGCACCCTGGTGGTGGTCTCGCGCGACCTCGCGCGGGCGGTGCGTGCCACCGGCATCGCGCCGACGCTGCAGCGCGCGCTCGAGGACTGGGAGAACGCCGCGCCGCGCCTGGCCGCGCTCGCCGCCGCGCTCGAGGACGGCAGCGCCGACGGCGCCTTCGACCTCGACATGGTCGCGCTGGCCGCGCCGCTGCCGCGCGCCTACGAATTCGTCGACGGCAGCGCCTACCTGCCGCACGTCGCGCGCGTGCGCCGCGCGCGCGGCGCCGAGGTGCCCGAGAGCTTCTACACCGACCCGCTGATGTACCAGGCCACGAGCGCCGGCTTCAACGGCCCGCGCGATCCGGTGCGCGTGGTCGACGAGGCCTACGGCATCGACCTCGAAGCCGAGATCGTGGTGGTCACCGACGACGTGCCGATGGCGGTCACGCCGGAACAGGCGGCGGAGCACATCCAGCTGGTCGGCCTGGTCAACGACGTCTCCCTGCGCAATCTCATTCCACCCGAACTGGCGAAGGGTTTCGGTTTCCTGCAGTCGAAGCCGCGTTCGACCCTGTCGCCGGTGTTCGTGACGCCCGACGAACTGGGCGACGCCTGGCGCGGCAACAAGCTGCACCTGCCGCTGCTGACGCACATCAACGGCGAATGGTTCGGCGCGCCCGAGGCCGGCGTCGACATGCAGTTCGATTTCGCGCAGCTGGTGGCGCACGTGGCGAAGACGCGGCCGCTGTCGGCGGGCACGATCGTCGGCTCCGGCACGATCGCCAACGAGGACACCAGCCTCGGCGCGTCGTGCTTCGCCGAGAAGCGCACGGTCGAGACGCTGGAAACCGGCAAGCCGGTGACGCCCTTCATGTCGTTCGGCGACCTGGTGCGCATCGAGATGCTCGACCGCGACGGGAATAGCCTGTTCGGCGCGATCGAGCAGCGCATCGAGCGGCAGCAAGCCCCTTGAACGCAGGCCCCTTGAACGCACGCGCCCTGGCCAGGGCATAGCGGAGGAGACGCGATGGACAAGCTGTGCCTGTTCTCCTACTGGCGTTCGAGCGCTGCCTATCGCGTGCGCATCGGCCTGAACCTCAAGGGCCTGCCGTACGACATCATGCCGGTGCACTTGCTGCGCGACGGCGGCGAGCAACATGCCGAGGCGTTCCGCGAGGCGAACCCGCAGGGCCTGGTGCCGGTGCTGCAGCACGGACAGCGGATGCTGCGGCAGTCGATGTCGATCCTCGAGTACCTGGACGAGATGTGGCCGGAGCCGTCGCTGCTGCCGGCCACGGCGCGCGACCGCCAGCGCGTTCGCGCGCTGTCGCAGGTGATCGCCTGCGACATCCATCCGCTCAACAACCTGCGCGTGCTGCAGTATTTCGAGCGCGAGTGGGGCGTGCCGCAGGCCGAGCGCGACGGATGGACGCGGCACTGGATCGAGGACGGCTTCGCCGCGCTCGAGGCGATGCTGCACCAGCATCCGTCGACCGGCCGTTACTGCGACGGCGACACGCCGACCATGGCCGATTGCTGCCTCGTGCCGCAGATCTACAACGCGCGCCGCTTCGGCATCGACATCGCCGCGTACCCGACCATCGCGCGCGTCGAGCAGGCCTGCCTCGCGTTACCCGAATTCGAGGCCGCCCGCCCCGAAAACCAGCCCGACGCGCCGCAACCGTAGCCGTCAGCCGGCGAAGGCATCCGCGTAGGGGTCGTGCTCGCCGGTCGTTCCCTCGGACAGGCGGAACTTCAGCGCGAGCCCCTCGCGCGAATCGGCGGCGCGCAGCGCCTCCTCCATTTCGACCTTGCCTTCCTTGTACAGGCGGAACAGGCACTGGTCGAAGCTCTCCATGCCCGGCTCCAGCGATTCCTCCATCGCCTGCTTGATCTCGTGGACCTGGCCGCGGCGCAGCATGTCGCGGATCACCGGCGTGTTGATCAGCACCTCGGAGGCCGGCACGCGGCGGCCGTCGGTGCCGACCACCAGGCGCTGCGAGACGACCGCCTTCAGGTTCAGCGCCAGGTTCATCAGCACGTTCTTGTGCGCGCCCTCGTCGAAGAAGTTGAGGATGCGCTCGATCGTCTGGTCGGCGTTGTTGGAATGCAGCGTCGCCAGGCACAGGTGGCCGGTCTCGGCGAAGGCGATCGCCGCTTCCATCGTGGTCTGGTCGAGGATCTCGCCGATGAGGATGACGTCCGGCGCCTCGCGCATCGCGTTCTTGAGCGCGTTGTGGAAGGTGTGGGTGTCCATGCCCACCTCGCGCTGGTTCACGATCGACTGCTTGTGCTTGTGCAGGTATTCGATCGGGTCCTCGATGGTGAGGATGTGGCCCGGGCTGGTGCTGTTGCGGTAGTCGATCATCGACGCGAGCGTCGTGGACTTGCCCGAGCCGGTCGAGCCGACCAGCAGCACCAGGCCGCGCGGCGCCATGATGATCTGCTTGAGCACTTGCGGCAGTTGCAGCTCCTCGATCGAGGGGATCGCGCTGCGGATCGCGCGGATCACCATGCCGACCTCGCCGCGCTGCTTGAACACGTTCACGCGGAACCGGCTCTTGTCCGGCAGCGCGATCGCCATGTTCATCTCCAGCTCGCGCTCGAACTGCGGCACCTGGCCCTCGTCCATCAGCGAATAGGCGATCTTCTTGACCATGCCCGGCGGCAGGCCGGCGTTGCCGAGGGGGTACATGCGGCCCTCGACCTTGATGTAGACGGGCGCTTCCGCGGTCAGGAACATGTCCGACGCGTTCTTTTCCACCATCAGCTTCAGGAAATAGCTGATATCCATCGATTCGCCTCCTTTCCGGCCCCTGTATGTCCCCCCGGGGCGCGCGATCGTTGCGGAAGGCGCGCCGGCTGGCGAGAATCGACCGTGCATCCCCACCGGGCACGGACATGAACCGAAGCTTCGCACACTCACGGGAACGGCGTCATCGCCGCCATGCACCTGCGCTGCCGGTGCGACCGCGGGTCACCGTGCTGCTCCGCGCGGCCGCGGCTGCGGCCGCACTCGCGCTCGCGCTCGCCGCGTGCGCGACCCTGCCGCCGCCCACCGCCGAACTCGCTGCGGCCGCCCAGGCCGTCGCCACGGCGGGCGACGCCGATGCCGCGCAATATGCGCCGCAGGACTACGAGAGCGCGCGCAACGAACTGCTCCAGGCGCAGGCCGCGATGGCCGCGGGCGACGATGCCGCCGCGCGCACGGGGGCGCTGGTCGCCGCGGCGGGTGGGGACCTGGCGCGGGAACGCAGCCGCGCCGCGGTGCTCGACAACGATTACGCGCAGCGTCGCGACGAAATCGCGCGCCTGCGCGCGCAGTTGCAGGTGGACGACACCGACACCGGCCCCGTGCCCCCCGCGCTGCAGGACGGCGACGCGATGGCGCCGCAGATGCGGTTGCAGGCGCTGGAAACCGACCCGCGCTACGCCGGCGTCGCCGCCTACGAGCGCCTGCGCGCCGAGCAGGCGGTGCAGGCCGTGGCCACGGCCAAGTCGCGTGATCGTCAGTCGGCCATGGTGCTGGCCTCGCGCCGCGTGGCCATCGCCGAACTGGCCGCGCATGCCGAACTGGTGCAGGCCGCGGTCCGCCGCCTCGAGCAGGTGCGCGGCGACCTGCTGCTGGAGGCCAGCCGGCGCGAAGCCGACCGCGCCCGCCAGGAGGCGGAGCGCCTGCGGCTGCAGGCGCAGATCCAGGCCGAGGAGGCCGATCGCCTCCGTGCCGCCGCCGAGGCCGAGGCGACTGCCCGCCAGCAGGCCGAGGACGTGATCCTCGACGTGGGCGGCGAACAGGCCGAAAAGCTCAAGGCGGCGCGGGACCGCGACGCCGAGCTGGCCCGCCAGGAAGCCGAGCTGCTGCAGGCCCAGCAGGCCGCCGGCGGGGCGCCTGCGCCAGCAAAGGCCGCGCCCAGGCCCGCGCCCAAGCCTGCCTCCAAGCCCGTAAAGAAAAAGAAATAAAATCAATGTGTTGCATGGATGGCCGCGCAAAACGCCACACCCGCCAAACCGGATTCGACGCCGAATCAGTAGCTTGCGTCAGGTGGCTTGCCGGACCCGGAGGGCAGGAGTAGGGTCGAGTCACCGGGTGGGCAAAAACGGTTCCGCCCGGGCCATCGAGCCAAGCCCATGATCCACGCCTTCGATGATCGGGAAAACGTCGCCGCGAGCCAGGTGCCCGCGGACGGTCCCGAGGGAAAGAAGGACATGGGCCTGGTGGCCGCAAGGACGAACGCCCCGTACCGCAAGGTCGGGGCGTTTCTGTTTCTACCGAACGTTCCAGCGAACGCGTCCTCGCGGAATGCGCCCCCCAGAGGTCTGTGACTGCAGGAGGATTCCATGTTCGAAGGGCAACCCCAGGCGGAAGTCGAAGCACTGATGCACAACCCCGAGTTCAAGCAGCTCTACCAGCGCCACAAGCAGCTGGACAAGCAGGTGCTGGATGCGGAACTCGGGGTCCTCGCCGTGGACGACACCACCCTGGCCCAGATGAAGCGCGAGAAACTCGCGGCCAAGGACCGGCTGACCCGTATCTTCGACCAGAGACACTGAGCCTCGACACGGGCGGCGGCGGCCTCCTCGTCGGCCGCCGCCGCCCGTCGTTGTTTTGCCCCTCGCGGCTTCCGCGGCCAGTCGGTGCGCATGCCCCCCGTATAATCCGGTTTTCCCGGGGGTTCGCATGACGATCCATCAATCGGTGCTGGAACTGGTCGGCGACACGCCGATCGTGCAGGCGCAACGCCTCGACACCGGTCCCTGCACGCTCTTCCTCAAGCTCGAAAGCCAGAATCCCGGCGGCTCGATCAAGGACCGCATCGGCCTGTCGATGATCGAGGCCGCGGAGAAGCGCGGCGACATCCGGCCGGGCGACACGCTCGTCGAAGGCACCGCCGGCAACACCGGCATCGGCCTGGCGCTGGTCGCGCAGCAGAAGGGCTACAAGCTCGTCCTCGTGGTCCCGGACAAGATGAGCCGGGAGAAGATCTTCAACCTCAAGGCGATGGGCGCGCAGGTCGTGCTGACCCGCAGCGACGTCGCCAAGGGCCATCCCGACTACTACCAGGACATGGCGGAGCGCATCGCGCGCGAAACGCCGGGCGCGTACTTCATCAACCAGTTCGGCAATCCCGACAACCCCGCCGCGCACGAATTCGGCACCGGCCCGGAACTGCTGCGGCAGCTCGGTGGCAAGCTCGACGCGATCGTGTTCGGTTGCGGCAGTTCCGGCACCATGACCGGCCTGTCGCGTTTCCTCGCGAAGGAATCGCCGGCGACGGAGATGATCCTCGCCGATCCGGTCGGCTCGATCCTCGAGGACTACATCAACCGCGGCCAGGTCGTGGAGAAGTCCGCGAGCTGGATGGTCGAGGGCATCGGCGAGGATTTCCTGCCGCCGATCTCGGACTTCACCCGGGTGAAGAAGGCCTACGCCATTTCCGACAAGGAAAGCTTCCTCACCGCGCGCGAGCTGCTGGCGAAGGAGGGCATCCTCGGCGGTTCCTCGACCGGGACGCTGCTCGCCGCGGCGCTGAAGTACTGCCGCGAGCAAACCGAACCGAAGCGCGTGCTCACGTTCGTCTGCGACACGGGCAACAAGTACCTGTCGAAGATGTACAACGACTACTGGATGCTCGACAACGGCTTCCTGGCGCGCGAGCCGCACGGCGACCTGCGCGACCTGATCCTGCGCCCGTTCTCGCAGCGCGACACCGTGGTGGTCGGCCCGGACGACCTGCTGGTCACCGCGTACCAGCGCATGAAGCTGTACGACGTGTCGCAGCTGCCGGTGATGGACGGCGATTCGCTCGTCGGCATCGTCGACGAATCCGACGTGCTGCTGCACGTGTACGGCGACGAGGCCAGGTTCCGCGACAAGGTGTCCACCGCGATGGTCAGCAAGCTCGACCGGCTCGACGTGAAGTCGCCGATCGAGGCACTGCTGCCGGTGTTCGACCGCGGCCACGTCGCGATCGTCATCGACAGTGGCGCCACCGGCGCCGGCCGCTTCCTTGGCCTGATCACCCGCATCGACCTGCTGAACTACCTGCGGCGGCGCGTGCAGTAGCGCGCGGCGGCCCATCCTGACGGAGCACGACATGAGCGACAGCACGGGCGGCCACGGCCGCGACGACAGCCACTGGGGCCTCGGCACCCGCGCGATCCATGGCGGCCAGTCGGTGGATCCCTCGACCGGCGCGGTGATGCCGCCCATCTACGCCACCAGCACCTACGCGCAGTCCAGCCCGGGCGTGCACCAGGGCTTCGAGTATTCGCGCACGCACAATCCGACGCGCTTCGCGTGGGAGCGCTGCGTCGCATCGCTCGAGCGCGGCAGCCGCGGCTTCGCCTTCGCCTCCGGCCTCGCCGCGACCGGCACCCTGCTGGAGCTGCTCGACAGCGGCGACCACGTCGTCGCGATGGACGACATCTACGGCGGCAGCTACCGCCTGTTCGAACGCGTGCGCCGCCGCAGCGCGGGACTCGACTTCAGCTTCGTCGACCTCACCGACCCGGCCGCGCTCGAGGCCGCGATCACGCCGCGCACGAAGCTGGTGTGGATCGAAACGCCGACCAACCCGCTGCTCAAGATCGTGGACATCGCCGCGGTCGCGGCGGTGGCGAAGCGACACGGCCTGCTCGTGGCCGTGGACAACACCTTCGCCTCGCCGGCGCTGCAGCGGCCGCTGGAGCATGGCGCCGACCTGGTGATGCATTCAGCGACGAAGTACCTCAACGGCCATTCCGACATGGTCGGCGGCATGCTGGTCGTCGGCGACAACGCCGACCTCGCCGAGCGGCTGGCCTTCCTGCAGAACTCGGTCGGCGCGGTGCAGGGCCCGTTCGACAGCTTCCTGGCGCTGCGCGGCGCGAAGACGCTGCACCTGCGCATGCGCGCGCACTGCGACAACGCGATGGCGCTGGCGGGCTTCCTCGACGCGCATCCGGCGGTCGAGAAGACGATCTACCCGGGCCTGGCCTCGCACCCGCACCACGCGCTGGCGAAGCGGCAGATGGACGGTTTCGGCGGCATGGTCACGATCGTGCTGAAGGGCGGCTTCGAGGCCGCGAAGCGCTTCTGCGAGCGCACCGAACTGTTCACGCTGGCCGAATCGCTCGGCGGCGTCGAGAGCCTCGTGAACCATCCGGCGGTGATGACGCACGCGTCGATCCCCGAGCCGCGCCGCGAGGCGCTGGGCATCGGCGGCGGGCTGGTGCGGCTGAGCGTGGGGATCGAGGACGTGGCCGACCTGCGCATCGACCTGGAACGCGCGCTCGCCTGAGCGAGCGTGCGCTGCGGCTTCGACGGGCGAGCCCGTCGAAGCCCTTGCGATCCGTTACGGCGATGTCGCCGGGACGACCGGCGTGGTCACTGCGCCGCGCGGCTGCGGGGCAGCCCCGGTCGCGCCCGGCGTGAGCGACTGCGGAAGCTGCAGCAACTCGAGGTTGTCGCCGATGG
>DATJDY010000097.1:0-14471 GCA_035497155.1 Luteimonas sp. | reverse complement strand
GGATCGCCAGCGCGCCGGCACCCACGGCCATCAGCACCATGAGCCACAGCACCATGGCCTGCGTCGAATCGGTGCGCGCGAGGACGCGCACGGTGATCGCCGACACCGCGTAGCCGAACGCCGCGAGCAGCACCGCGATGCCGGCCGCGCTGGCGACACCGCCCGCGCCGGGACGCAGCACCACGAGCACGCCGATGAAGCCGACGGCGATCGCGGTCCAGCGCCGCGGCCCGACGTGCTCGTGCAGGAACGGGACCGACAACGCGGTGATCAGCAGCGGCGCGACGAAGAAGATCGAATACGCGGTCGAGAGCGGCAACGTGCGCAGCGCGTACACGAACGCCGCCATCATCAGGATGCCAAGCGCGCCGCGCAGCAGGTGCAGCGGCCAGCGCGCGCGCAGCAGCGGGCGCAGGCCCGTGGTCATCGCGGCCCACGCCAGCAGGAACGGCAGCGACGCCGCACCGCGCAGCGATGCCACCTCGAACGGCGGATAGTGCGCCGACAGCGTCTTGAGCACCGCGTCCATCAGCGAGAACACGCCGACGCAGGCGAGCATCATCGCGATGGCCCGCGCGCGTTGCCCGGGCGTCCTGGCGGGACTGGAAGCGTTTTCCATCCCCCTAGGATGCGTCAGCCCCCGGAAAAAAGCGCGGGCCGTCACCCTGCTGCATGAATTCCGCGGCAGACTTGGCCCCAAGGCCAGGGACGGCCGCCGCGCCGCCCCGCCCATTCGTCCGCAATCCGCCCGGGGAGGGAACCCAATGCGCCTGCCAGACCTGTTCGTCCAACGCATCGCTTGCGCGTCGTTGCTGCTGTTGCCGCCTTGTGCAAGCGCCGGCGTGTTCGTCAACGAACTGCATTACGACAACGCCAACACCGACACCTCGGAGAAGATCGAGGTGCTCGCGCCCGCGGGAACCAGCCTCGCCGGCTGGAGCATCGCGCTCTACAACGGCAGCGACGGCACGCGCTACGCGACGCTTTCGCTCTCGGGCACGGTCGCCAACCAGTGCGGCGGCTTCGGAACCGCGACGGTGGCCGCCACCGGGATCCAGAACGGCGCGCCGGACGGACTGGCGCTCATCGACGCCAACGGCGCGGTGGTGCAGTTCCTGTCGTACGAGGGCACGTTCACCGCCACGAACGGACCCGCCACGGGCCTGGCGAGCAGCGCGATCACGCAATCGGAATCCGCGAACACCGCCGCGGGAACGTCGCTGCAACTCGCCGGCAGCGGCAGCCAGTACGCCGACTTCAGCTGGCAGGCTTCGCGCACCAGTTCGTTCGGCGCCTGCAACGCGGGACAGTCGCCTTCTGGCGGAGACGGAGGCGGAGGCGGCGGCGGTGGAGGCAACGTCCTCCAGAACGGCGTGCCGGTGACGGGCCTGTCGGCCTCGACCGGCAGCAGCGTCGCCTACACGCTGTCGGTGCCCGCGGGCGCCACCAACCTGCACGTCGCCTCCGCGGGCGGCACCGGCGACGCCGACCTGTACGTGCGCTTCGGCGCCGCGCCGACGACATCGGTGTACGACTGCAGGCCCTATCTCTACGGCAACAGCGAAAGCTGCGACGTCGCCGCTCCGCAGGCGGGCACCTGGTACGTGATGCTGCGCGCATACACCAGCTTCTCGGGTGCCAGCCTCACCGCGGGTTTCACCCCGCCTTCGGGTGGTGGTGGCGGTGGTGGCACCGGTGATGCCGGCACCTACTACGACGGCATCGACACGACCAACGCCGCTGCGCTGCGCGCCGGCCTGCATGCGCTGATCGATGGACAGGCGAAGATCCCGTACACCGCTTCGACCACGGACACGTGGGACGTGCTCGCATTCGCCGACGAGGATCCGGCCAATCCCGCCGACGTCATCGACATCTACAGGAACGCGTCGTACCCGAAGGCCGCGGGTGGCAACGACGCCTACAATCGCGAGCACACCTGGCCCAATTCGCTCGGCTTCCCCGACGACGGCCCGACCAACTTCCCGTACACCGACCTGCACATGCTGATGGCCGCGGACATCGCCTACAACGCCGACCGCGGCAACCTGCCCTACGGCAACTGCAACGCGTCGTGCACCGAGTACCCGACCATCGCCAACGACGGCCGCGGCGGCGGCAGCGGCACCTTCCCCGGCAACTCCAACTGGAGCAACGGCACGGTGTGGCAGGCGTGGCGCGGCATGAAGGGCAACGTGGCCCGCGCTGTCCTGTACATGGACGTGCGCTACGAAGGCGGCAACAACCCGGTGACCGGCACCGCCGAACCCGACCTGCGGCTCACCGACAACGCCGCGCTGGTCGCGCCGACCGGCGGCAATGCATCGGTGGCCTACATGGGTCTATTGTCCGTGCTGCTGCAATGGAACCAGGAGGATCCGGTGGACGATGCCGAACGGCTACGCAACGATGCCGTGCAGAGTTACCAGGGCAACCGCAACCCGTTCGTGGACCATCCCGAATGGGCGGCGTGCATCTACCAGTCGGTGTGCAACTGAACGCCGGCATGCCACTGCACGGCGACCCGATCGCCGCGACCCGCCTGTGGCTGGAGCGCGCGGTGATCGGGCTCAACCTCTGCCCGTTCGCCAAGGCGGTGCAGGCGAAGGGCCAGGTGCGCTTCGTGCTCAGCGACGACGAAGCGCCGGAGGCGCTGCTCGAGACCCTGGGTGCCGAACTCCTCCTGCTGCGCGATGCGCCGCCGGAGGACATCGACACGACGCTGATCGTGCACCCGCGCCTCCTGGTCGATTTCCTCGACTACAACGATTTCCTCGAGCAGGCCGATGCGCTCGTCGCGGAACTCGGGTTGGAAGGCGTGCTGCAGGTCGCGAGCTTCCATCCCGACTACCAGTTCGCGGGCACCGGGCCCGACGATGTCGAAAACTTCACCAACCGTTCGCCGTACCCGACGCTGCACCTGCTGCGCGAGGACAGCGTGGCGCGCGCGGTCGAGGCATTCCCGGATCCGGACGCGATCGTCGAGCGCAACGTCGAGACGCTGCGTCGCCTCGGCCGCGACGGGTGGCGCGCCCTGTTCGACTAGCGACTCCCGTCGCTTCGTGGCCAGGCTGCGGAACGTGGCCTCAGCCGAACAGCGCGGCGAGGTCTTCGGCGGAGAGCGGGCGCCACTGCCCTGGTGCGAGATCGCCCAGCGCGAGTCCGCCCACCTGGCTGCGATGCAGTGCGGAGACGTGGTTGCCGACCGCCGCGAACATCCGCCGCACCTGGTGGTACCGGCCTTCGGTGAGCACCAGTGTCGCGTGGCGCGCGTCCGCCACTTCGAGCCGGGCCGGCGCCAGCGGCGTGTCGTCGGATTCCAGCTGCAAGGTGCCGCTGGCGAACAATGCGGCCTCGTCGCCGCGCAGGTCGGCATCGAGCGTCGCCTCGTAGCGCTTGGCGAGCTTCGCCTTCGGCGCCGTGATCCGGTGCAGCAACGCGCCGTCGTCGGTGAGCAGCAGCAGGCCGCTGGTGTCGCGATCGAGTCGGCCGACGGTCGACAACAACGGCGAACGCAGCCGGAAGCGTGGCGGCAGCAGGTCGTAGACGATGCGGCCGGGGTCGCGCGTCGAGCAGGTGTATCCGACGGGCTTGTGCAGCATCAGCGCCAGGCCTTGCGGCGGGTCCAGCGGCTCGCCGTCGACGTGCACGTCGGCGTGCGCGGGCGCGTCGTCGGCATACAGCACTTCGCCGGCGGCATCGGTGATGCGGCCCTCGCGGAACATGCGCGCGACGTCCTTGCGGCTGCCGTAACCGAGGTTGGCGATGGTCTTGACGAGCTTCATGCCGCTTCGATGACCTTGAAACCGTCGCGGCTCGCGACTTCGCGCACGCGGGCGTAGCGGCCCGCCAGCGCGGCTTCGTACGGGAGATGCCGGTTCGCGACGAGCCACAGGCGGCCGCCCGGCTTCATCGCCCCGGCGGCCGCGGCGATGAACGCGCGCCCCAGATCGACACGTTCGCCGGCGCCCTGTGCGTGGAAGGGCGGATTGCAGACGATGGCGTCGTAGCGTCGCTGGCCGAGGCCGGCGGCGACGTCGTGCCAGTGGAAGGCGAGCGACGCGCGGCTCGCCGCCGGCGTGGACGCCTGCATCCCGGCGAGGTTGGCGCGCGCCAGCTCGAGCGCACGCGCGTCGGCCTCGTACAGGTCCAGCGACGCGACGGCGGGGCAACGCGCGAGCACCTGCATCGCGAGGTAGCCCCAGCCCGCGCCGAGGTCGGCAACGGCACCGTGCAGGTCCGTCGGCAAATGCGCCGCGAGCAGGCGCGATGCGGCGTCGACGCGATCCCAGGCGAACACGCCCGGACGCGACAGGAAGCTGCCGCCGGGGACAACTGCATCGGATGCGTGTCCTTCGAGGTCCCGGCCACCGGCCGCGACCGCGTCGACGATGCGCCGCGGCGCGTCGAGGTCGCGCCATTCGGCGGCGAGCACGGGATCGGCAGGACCATCGAGCGGTGCGGTCCAGAACACGCGGCAATGATGTTTCGACTGGCTGCGCAGTGGCCCCGCCAGGCGCGCGAGGTCGGCTTCGCCGGTGCGCGCGCCTTCCTTGTTGGGCATGCAGGCGACCAGCGTTCCGCCCGGCGCGAGCCGCTGCAGCGCCTGCGCGAAACGCGCGCGCGCATGTTCGCGCTGCCGCGGCGGCAACAGCAGCACCAGCGGATAGCGGGCCGCCGGGACGGCAACGTCCGCGCCGGCATCGAACCCGTCCCGATGCAGCGCATCGACTGCGGGCTTCCACGCCTGCTCGCACACCAGGCCGGGCAAGGGCCGCGCATGCAGCGGGCGGCCCGCGCGCGCGCCGAGGAACAACGCCCCGCCGGCTGCCGGCCAGGCAATGTCGCCCTCCAGGACGGGCAGGAACAGGGCTTCCAGGGCGGGGTCGGCGGCGCTCACCGCCGGGATTCTACCGGGGCAGGCGCGCCCGCTGGCCGAGCGGGTTCGAAGCCGTAACGCGCACTTGACCTCGCGCCAACATCCGATCCGCGACCCTGACCTTCGGCAAGCGAATGGCGAGGTGGGGCGATGCGGGCATTGTTCGTGGGCGGCATGGTCGACAACAGCGAGATGGACATGGCGCAAGCCGCGCCGCCGATGCATTACCCCGACGACACCGGCGCCGGACGGCCGCGCTACGACCTGCACCACGTCGGGCGCAGCGACGGCGACATCGCCTACGCGGTCTACGCCGCGCCCGGCCTTGCCGACGAGGAGGTGCTGCGCATCGCGCGCGAACGCGACTACGCGCGCCGCTTCGATGCGACGCCGGGGCCGGCGCCCCGCCCGGGCGCGCCGTGAGCCGCACCGCGCCACGCGTCCACGTCGACCCGGCCGCGATCGCGCGGCTCGAATCCATCGCCATGCAGCTGCGGCAGGAGAGCCACGTCGAAGTGCGCCTCGACGACGGCAGCGCGATCCGCGGCATCGTCGCCGCAACGCCGTCCATGCAGACCTTCTACGGCCCGGACGGCAACGAAGGCCTGAACGCCTTCGCCCGGATCGAGGACGAATCCGGCGGCAGCGACTACGTGTGGGTGGATCGCATCGCGAGCGTCGAGCACCTGCCGAACCCGACCCCGCCGGAGGCGTCGACGCGCACCCATCCGCCCGACCCGAACGCGCCGGCGGCGTAGCGCGTCAGCGGCGTGGCGGGTGCAGGCGCGCGCCGCCCTGGGCGAACGCCCACGACAGCGCCACGCACGCGCCCGCCGCCACGGCCCAGTTGAGCGCGGTCGATCCGCCGAGCAGCGGCGCAATTGCCTCGAAGCCTTCAAGCCAAAGCGAGCCGTAGTGCGCGATCGCGCTGATGAAGGCGATGGCCAGCACCATCGCGAACGCGCGCAGCAGCCAGTGTTCGAGCAGGTCTTCGCGCGCCGGGGCAGGCGCCGGGGCCACCAGCGCAGCGACCGACGCCGCGAAATCCGCCGGCGGCTCGCCGGGCGAGCGGCGCAGCGCCCGCGCGACCTCGCGGTACGCGGCGTCCTCGCGCAGTGCGCGTTCCTGCAGGTCCCATTCGCGCGGGTCGATGTTCATGCGGCGGCTCCGATGCTGGCGTCCAGCCATTCGCGCAGCCGCTTGCGGCTGCGGAACAGGTGGCTCTTGATGGTGCCCTCGGCGAGGCCGGTGATGCCGGCGATTTCGCCGATCGGCACTTCGTCGAGATGGTACAGGGTGAGGATCGTGCGCTGCAGCGGCGGCAGGCGTTCGATCGCGGCGTGCAGCTTCGACTGGACCTGTTCGTCGGCGGCCGAGCCCTCGAGGTCGTGGCCGTCGCCGACGTTGTCGAGCAGCGACGCGCCCTCGTCGTCGACCGCATCCACGAGCGGGATGCGCTTGCGCTCGAGGTGGCGGCGCGCGATGGACCACGCGACCTGCGCGATCCACGATTTCAGCGGCGCGTCGAAACGATACTGGTGCAGGCTGCGATGCACGCGCAGGAAGGCTTCCTGGCACAGCTCGCGGGTGTCCTCGGGATGCCGGACCATGCGCTGCACGACGTGCCAGCACAGGCCCTGGTATTCGCGCACCAGTTGCTCGAACGCGCCGGCACGGCCGGCGAGCACGTCGGCCACGAGCCGGCGGTCGCCATCGCTGGCGGCCGCCGCTGCAAGGCCGGTGGAGGCGGGTCGCAAGTCGCGCTCCGCGGGCGCCGGGCCTCAGCCGCCCTGCTTGCGGGCGATGGCGTAGTAGGCGAGGTTGCCCAGGCCGGTGGCGCCGAGCAGGATCGCGATCACCGCGGGCGACAGCTCGTCCCAGTGGCCGGCGTCGACGATGCCGAAGCCGATCGCGAGCGCGACGAGGATCACGCCCCAGCGCAGCGAGCCATGGCGGCTGCGCTGTTCTTCGGTCTGCAGCATGGCCCGGACGAGGTCCTGCGAGCCGCTGGAGTCGACCATCTTGCGGCGCACGCCGGCGTCGACGACGGCCTTGATGGCATAGGTGATGCAGACGAACAGGCTGATCGGGATGAGCAGTTCGAGATTCATGGTGTTTCCCCTGGCGGGTTGGTGGACGTTCGGGGACTGGGAGACGGCCAGGGCGCGGCCGGTTGCAGCGATCATGCGCCCGGCGAAGGCCGCCGGGTGCTCCCGGCAGCGAGGGTCTCAGGCCGCCGCGGCCTCGCCGGCCCGGGCCGCCTCGCCCGACAGCACCGCCCCGGCCGGCGCCGCCTGCCCGACCAGGTAGCCCTGCGCATATTCGACGCCGAGTTCGCGCAAGCGCGCCAGCTGCTCGCGCGTCTCCACGCCCTCGCAGATTACCTTCGCGTCCAGCGCGTGCGCCATCGCCACGATCGCCTCGACCATCTTCATCGCGCGCGGGCTGTCGAACATGTGCCGCGCGAACGCCTGGTCGACCTTGATGAATTCGAAATCCAGCTTGTACAGGTGGGTGAGGTTGGAATAGCCGGTACCGAAATCGTCGAGCGCGAACGGCAGCCCGTGCTCGCGGCAATGCGCCATCACCGCGGCGACCGGCGTGTAGTCGAGCATGCGGCTCTCGGTCACCTCGAGCTTCAACACGCCCGCCGGCAGCTGCACGCGTTCGGCACGCGCGACGATCTGCCGTGCCATGCCCGGCTCGACGAGCTGGCGCGCGGACAGGTTCACCGCGATCGACGGCAACGGATCGGCACCGCCATCTCGCAGCGCCTGGAGCACGCCCACGACGCGATCGAGCACGTACTCGCCGACCGGCACGATCAGCGAGGTTTCCTCGGCGAGCTGGATGAACTCCGCCGGCGACACCGGCCCGCGCCCTTCGAGCGCCCAGCGCACCAGTGCTTCGTAGCCGGTGACGCGGCGCGCGGCGATGTCGTAGATCGGCTGGTAGCGCACTTCCAGCGCGCCCGTGTCGAGCGCGTCGCGCAGCTGCGCTTCCAGCCGGATCTTGTCGATCCCGCTGCGCTCGATCGGGTCGTCGCAGGCGACGTCCTCGGCGGGCAACGCGGCTTCGGCCGGCATGTTCGCGACGAGGCCGCGGATGCGCTGCAGCAGGCTGTCGACGAGGGTGCGCAGGATCGGATCCCCGGCCTGCAGGCGTTCGAGGAACTGCTCGCGCTCGATCGCCAGCAGCCGGCAATCGCTGCGCGCGGTCGCGGTGGCGCTGCGCGGTGCGCCGTCGAGCAGGCCGAGCTCGCCGATCAGTTCGCCCGCACCGAGCACGCCGTGGCGCGACGTGCGCCGGCCCTGCACCGACACCAGTTCGACCTGCCCGCTTTCGACCAGCCAGGCGCAATCGGACGGATCGCCCTGCCGGTACAGCACTTCGCCAGCGAACAGTTCGCGCCGGATCGACATCGCATTCCCCTGGCCGCCTGCGGGCGGATCGACGGTGGTACGAACGCAGTCTAGCCGCGCGGGCGGCCGGCGCGTGCGCCATGCGCGGGGTCGCCGGGTGCCTCGTGCAGCAGGCGCCGGGTGACGCCGTTGGTCCAGCCGAATCCGTCCTGCAGCGGATACTCGCCGCCGCAACCGCCGACGGCCCCCTCGGGCACATGCACCAGCGCGTATTTCTCGACGAGCTTGGCCTCGCGCCGGTAGAGGCTGCCGACCGTGGCCAGCCACCGTCGCCGGATCTCGTCGGCGAGCGCGTCGAGGCCATAGCGCCGGCAGCCGGCAATCGCCAGCCAGTGCAGCGGCGCCCAGCCGTTCGGGCTGTCCCACTGCTCGCCGGAGTCGGTCCGGGTGCAGGCGAGCCCGCCTTGTAGGAGCAGGCGCGCGGAAAGTGCATCGGCGCTGCGCCGTGCCTGCAGCGGAGTCGCCAGGCCGACATAGAGCGTGGCGGCGCTGGCCCCGCTCAGCGCGCTGCGCCGGCGATCGCGCAGCAGGTCGTAATCGAGGAACGCGCCGGCCGGCTCGTCCCACAGCCAGCGCTGCATCGCCGCGCGGCGGGCGCGCGCGCGGCGCGCGAACGCGTCGGCGCTTTCGCCGTCGCCGATGGCGACGGAAAGCTTGGCGACCAGCGATTCCAGCGCGAACAGGAAGGCGTTGAGGTCCACCGGCACGATGGTCGTGGTGCGCGTGGACGGCAGGCCCTCGCCCTCGTCGCACCAGCGCGAGCTGAAGTCCCAGCCGGAAGCAGCGGCCGAACGCAGTTCGCGATACACCTCGGCGGCCGGCCGCGCGACCTGCGCGGCGGCGGTCGCGAGGTCTTCGGCATAGGCCTCGTCGCGCGGCACGTCGAGCGCGTCGCGATAGCGGTTGAGCAATGCGCCGTCGGGCATGCGCACGCACTGCAGCACGCAGTCGCCGGCGCGCAGCGCCTCCTCGCCCTGCATCCAGAACGCGTGTTCCCGCACCAGTCGCGGCAGGTACGGTTCCGGATCGGCGACGCCGCGGCGTGCCGCGAGCGCGACCATCAGCGCGAACACCGGCGGCTGCGACCGGCTCAGGTAATAGCTGCGGTTGCCGTTGGGCACGTGGCCGTAGCGGTCGACCAGCCACGCGAAGTTGTCGAGCGTCGAACGCAACAGGTCGCTGCGCCCGCTTTCGGCGAGCCCGATCATCGTGAAGTAGGAATCCCAGTAGCAGATCTCGCCGAAGCGCCCGCCCGGCACCACGTACGGCAGCGGCAGCGGCAACAGCGAGGAATGCACCGGATGCCTTGCCGGGTCCCGGGTCAGCACATCCCAGAGGCCGTCGATGTGCTGCACCAGCGACTGGCCGGGATCGGACACGTAGTGGCTGTCCGGCGGCCGCTGCACTTCGAAGTGCTCGTGCACGAACCGGGCGAGGTCGAAGCCCGGCGCATCCTGCTGCGCGTGGTACGCAGCAAGGATCTCGTCGGGATGGCGATACGGCGCGCAGTCGACGAAGGTCTTGCTGTCGGCGAACACGCGCTGCGTCTGGACCGCGACGAACAGGTCACCGTAGCGCCGGGAGGGAATCGGCGGGTCGTCCACCACGGCGGCGGGGGCCGTGCCGGCATCGTTCCGCGGCGCTGGCTCCCTGGTCGATGGCATCACGCCGCAATCCTAGGCGCCGGGCCGCGCCATCCGCGTGAATGCGCGACCCTGCGCTAGAATCGCGCCATGACCGACGACGCCAAGACCGCCTCCCTTCCCGACCGCCTGTCGCTGGATCCACGCAGCCCGTACCACGACGCGGCGCTGCTGGAACGCGGCGTAGGCATCATCTTCAACGGCGTGGAGCGCACCAACGTCGAGGAATACTGCATCAGCGAGGGCTGGATCCGCGTCGTCGCGGGCAAGGCGCTCGATCGTCGCGGTCACCCGATGACGATGAAGATGAAGGGAACCGTCGAGCCGTTCCTCATCGGCGGCTGAACGGCCGAACCGCCAACCGGCCAGGTTGGGCGGCGCTTCATCCACGCAGGCCTAGGCTCCGGATCGTGTCGCAAGGCACGCCATCCACGGAGTCCGACATGAAACGCCTGATGCTCGCCGCTTCCCTTGCCCTTGCGCTGACGCCGGCGCTTGCGTTCGCCGCGCCGGCGCCGGACGGCCATGGCAACGATCATCGCTGGTCGCAGCAGCATCGCGGCGACCGCGATCGCGGCCATGGCGATCACGACCGCGACCGCTGGGACGACCGCCGCAACGACGGGCGCTACACGCACGATCGCCGCCCGGTCTACCGCCACGACAACGGCCGCCACCTGGGCTGGTACAAGCAGTCGTACCGCCGCGGGCAGCGCGTGCCGGTGGTCTACCTGCAGCCGCGTTATTACGTGAGCGATTACGGCCGTTACGGCCTGGCGCCCCCGCCGCGCGGTTACCGCTGGGTGCAGCCGTACCAGGCAAGCCAGGAATACCTGCTGGTCCAGGTCGCGACCGGCCTGATCGCGCAGGTGCTCGGTTACTGATCCGGTCCCGGGGAATGCGGGACATTGAACGGCCTCTTCACGAGGCCGTTTTTTTTCGCCTTGCAACGACCGCGCGCGATGTCAGCGTTCGTTCAGCGCGGCGGCGGCGCTTTCACGCCTTGCGCGGGGATGCCCCGCTAGCCTTGCGGCGAAGGATGCGAAGGACGCGTCCGCGAGATGGAAGAGCAATGCGCTGCATCCCGACCACGCTGTTGCTGGCCGTTGCCCTCGTGGCATCGGGGTCCTGCCTGGCGCAACAGGCGGCGGCGAAAACGCCGCCTGCGCATGCGGATGCCGCGACCGCGGCAGCGGAGGTCCCCGCGGAGGCATCGATCGCGGACGCACCGACGCGCAGCGCCTTCGGCAAGGTCATCGCGATCATGATCTCGTCGCTGCAACGCGAGGCTCGCGACGGCGCACATCCGGCGACGCCCGTGCACACCAGCGCCGCGGGCACGCCGCTCGGCATCGAAGTCGGCGATGCGTTTCGAAGCGAGGCAGCGTCTTCCGCGCCCCGGCCCCCGCCCCCGACCGCCCCTTCGCCCACGCGCTCGCCCGACCCCGCGGCGGCACGACCCGACTACGCAGTGCGCCAGCCGGCACTGGCCGGCCCGGACTGAACAGGGTGGGGTCTTCGCTCGCCCGATATCGCCCGCATCCCGCAGCGCGCACATCGGGAACCCGGGACAGGCGTGAAAATGCGATCGCGGTCACGCCGATTCCGTGCAGGGAAACGACGGCGCTCACCCGCCCTTACTGCCGGGGTTCCTAGCGTGGGCAACATGGTCCCCCACGACCCGCCATCGCTGTCCGGGCCGGACGCCGGCCAGCTGGCCGACGCCTTCGCCGCCACGCGCCGCGAGAACGCGACGCTGCACGACGCGCTCGATCGCGCGCACGGTGCATTGGCCGCGATCGCCGATGGCGTCGCCATCACCGATCTCGATGGCCGCATCACCAGCCTCAACCCGGTCGCCGCGCACCTCACCGGCTGGAACGCGATGGAAGCGCGCGCGCGCAACGTGTCGGAAGTGGTACGCCTGGTGGACGCGGGCGGCATCGGCGTCGATCCGATCCGTTCCGGCTTCCGCGATCGCGACGACGTGATGTCGCTGGTGCGCCGCGACGGCCACGTCATCCTGGTCGATGGCGCGGTGGCGGAAATCGTCGACGAGCTGCGCCGGCCCCTCGGCCACATCATCACCTTCCGCAATGTCACCGCGGCGACGCGACTCGCGCGCGAGCTGTCCTGGCACGCCAACCACGATCCGCTCACCGGCCTGCTCAACCGGCGCGTGCTCGAAGCGCGCCTGCAGCGCGCCACCGACAGCGCAGGGCGCCTGGGATGCCGGCATTCGCTGCTGTACGTCGACCTCGACCGGTTCAAGGCGGTCAACGACAGCGGCGGCCATGTCGCCGGCGACGAACTGCTGCGGCAACTGTCGATGGCCTTGCGCCGCCAGTTGCGCGAGGGCGATACGCTCGCGCGGATCGGCGGCGACGAATTCGCGGTGCTGCTGGAAAACACTGCCGCCGATCAGGCCGGTGGCGTGGCGCGCAAGCTCATCGAGACCGTCGAGCAGTTCCGGTTCGCCTGGCAGGGCTTCGGCTACAGGCTCGGCGCAAGCGTGGGCCTGGTGGAATTCAGCGGCGAAGGCCTCGAGTCGGAAGACGTGATCGAGGCCGCCGACCGCATGTGCTACGTCGCGAAGGAAGAAGGCCGCGGCCGGGTCGCCGCCGACGTGTTGCGCGCCGTGCGGCCGGGCGCGCGGCCTGCTTCGATCAAGCCTGTTTCAACCAAGCCTGTTTCAATCAGGCCTGCTCCTGCGACAGGTCGTAGCGATCGATCCGCCGGCCCAGCCAGCGAACGGCGATCATGAGTTCGCCCACGAGCACCGCCGCGCCGACCACGCCGAAAACCGGCAACGCCGCCAGCGGCCCCGTCGCCCAGTAGACGCCGCCGGCCACGATGCCGCCGACGATCACCGCCGGCAACAGCGATACGGCGAGCACCAGCACGTAGCCGCCGAAGAAGATCAGCCGCTGCCCCATCACCTCGACGCCACCGCCTCCGCGCGGACGCCCGACCCACGCAGGGAACAGCAGCACGCCGGCGAACGGCAGGCACAGCAGCAGGCCGCACAGCGGTGGCACCAGCAGGGCCGCGCCGATCGCGCCGGCGATCGCGGTTCCGGCCGGCACGGAGGTCACGCCGCCCAGCAGCACCGCGAACAGCGCCATCGCCAGCAACAGCCATTCCGCCAGGGTCAGCAGCAGCATCGGCGCGAGCAGTTCGCCCAGCGCGAGCTGCCAGCCCGGCAGCGGCGACGCCTTCAGCAGGTCCATGTACGTCAGCACGCGCGACAGCATGCGCTGCACGAACATCGGCCCGACGACCAGCAGCCAACCGGCGATGCCGAGGCCGAGGCCGAAGAACACCTTGAGCAGCGGGCGGAAATTAGGATCGTGCGCGAGCCAGGCTTCGCCGGCGAGGACGACCAGGGGGATCGCGGCGTAGGTACGCAGTCGCGTGGTGCCCAGCGCGATCAGGTTGCGCCACAGCATCGCCACCGGCGGGAAGCCCGTCCCGGCGAGGCGGAACGGCGCCGGGCGCGCCTTGCGCGGCCCGTCGGAACGCCAGCGGCCATCGCGCCGCGCCGCGATCCGCTGCGCCTGGCGCTGCGCGTGGGAAATCGCGGCTTCCTCGAAGCTCGCATCCGACCGCACGATCCACAGGAAGTGCAGCGCCATCACCGCCAGCGCCCACGGCACCGCGCGCCAGAACATCGCCGCGTCCGGCGCGAGCATCGGCGCGACCACCAGCTTCAGCGGCCACAGCACCCACGCCAGCGCCGGCACCGCCAGGACCTGGTGCGCCCACGGCAGCAGTGCGTCGGCCTGCGGCGGCGGCACATGCGTGTACACCCACCACAGCAACGCGAGCGCCGCGGCCAGCACCACGGCGGCCGTGGCGATGTTGCGCAGCCAGGACCACCTGCCGCCGTCGCCGCGGATGCGGTCGTGCGCGAACGACGCGCCGATATAGTGCATGCGCACCGTCGACAGCACCATCCACCAGCCGAGCGCATGCAGCAAGGGGCTGCCGCCGAACGCGCCGCCGCGCCGCAGCACCACCGTCAGCAGCACCGACGACACGAGGATCGCCAGCTGCGCGCGCAGCAGCTTGTAGCGCACCAGTTGCGAGCGCGTCATCGGCGCCGGGAACAGGAACGCGACCTCCGCCTCGCTGAACGACAGCGCGCTGCGGTCGCCCGGGAGCACCCACGCCACCAGCAGCACCACCAGCAGCGCGAACGCCGCGCCGCCGAGCACGAGCGAGGCGATCGCCGGATCGTGCAGCCAGCCCACGACCTCCGCGAGGCCGGGGCCGTTGCGATGGGCGCGCTCCTGGAAGGCGTGCCGGAACACGAAGAAATAGAAGTAGGCGACGCCGGCGACCGCGCCCGCCAGGTATTTCGGCTGCTTCAGTCGCAGCAGCCGCTGGCGCACCGCGTTGTAGATAGACAACGCCTGCTGGTACAGGCAGGCGCTCCAGGGCGAACCCATCGCTCGAGTCTTCATCGCAGCCGTTTCCACTGCGTCCGCCGCGCTCATCCGGCGCGCGCGCCGGTGGCGTCCTCGC